>CASFMA010000020.1 GCA_949295675.1 uncultured Spirochaetales bacterium
CCTTTCTTTCCTTTTTGCAATATCCTTCTCCGATTCTCTTCTTTTCTGCTTTCAAACGTGCAGCATGAGGGCATCTCTCATAATCAAAGAAAGGTTCAGCATATTTTTTGAATGAAGGATTTCTTTTTCCTGCCATGCCTATAGAAAGTAGTTTCACGACTTTTCTCTCTGCTTTTGCCCGTGATGTTTCTTCAGTTGTCCTGAAATTTTGCATGGTTGGTGTCTTGTAATACCATACTGTTCCTCTCTTTCTTAACCTGAATGGTTTCTCTGTTCTAGCCATCTTGGCCTCCTTGATAGAAATAGGCAGGAAGAAAATAAAAGGTACATTTTGGGTACAAATCATTGAAAAAGCACCTTTTTTAGTAAGGTGCTTTTTGGGGTAAATGCTTTTATTACAAGCATTTGTTTTGACTCTGTTTCTTCTAGGTACAATGCCCAGAGGGGGACTCGAACCCCCATCACCTTGCGGAGACTAGTACCTGAAACTAGCGCGTCTACCAATTCCGCCATCTGGGCTCTTGGATGAATATACATTCCAATCTGTTCAAGTGTCAAGAATCGTGAGCGGGGGATGTTGGAAATAAATGCTCTCTGTCGCATAATAATACCATGAAGACTGTTGAATACACGATCGGTGATAATGCTTCAACGCTTATCGGCTACATCCATGAGGATCTTTCGGAGTATTGCGAGACATATCGTAGAAGACCTGCGGTAGTTGTATGCCCTGGGGGTGGATATGAATTCCTCTCTCCGCGTGAGGAAGATCCAGTGGCCTTCCAGTTCTTCGCTGCCGGTTATCAGGTATTCATACTTCGCTATAGTGTCGGGGCCGCAATCAGGAAAGTACAGCCTGAAAGCGAAGCTGCTGCAGCCATCAAGCTGATAAGGAGCGATGCAGGCAAGCTGAACGTCGAACCTGGAATGATCGCTATCATGGGATTCTCTGCAGGAGGCCATCTTGCTCTTTCTCTTGCATGCCACTGGAAAAGATATGGGAGTGATACCCGCCCTGATGCTGCAGTCCTCGCATATCCTGTCGTGACAATGGGGGAGTACGCGCATGGAGGATCAAGGAAAGCCCTCACGGGTGGCGACAGCGAGCTGGTTTCCTATTATTCGCTTGAGACACAGGTCTCAGAGGACACTCCTCCCTGCTTCATCTGGCACACAGCAGAGGATGCCTCTGTTCCTGTCATGAACTCAATATTGCTCTCATCTGCGCTTTCTGCTGTTTCCGTACCGTTTGAGATGCACATATTCCAGAAGGGAAGCCATGGGCTTTCGATTGCGAGAAAGGAGACAGGACGCGTTGAGAGGAATGTCCAGAGCTGGATTCCTCTTTCCCTGTCATGGCTGTCATCGCTCTTCGGGGTCGACCTCTGATATAATAGGCTATGCAGAGACGGTTATCAGCGATAGCAATTGCCTTTGTCCTGCTGCTTTTCCCGGCAGCAGCTGATACATATTCTCTCTCTGCATATATCTCTGGGGTATCCGGCGGGGTCGACAATATAGGTTTCGGGCTTTTCCCGATAGGCACGACTTTCGGCTTCGAGCGTCTTTTCCCTCTTGTTCCTGGGCAGCGTGACGCAGAGTTCCAGTTCGAGATGTCGTTCGCTTTCAACAACACAGATATTGACGAGCGGTTCGATTATATGACAGGGAAGCCTGTCTGGATGGACAGCGGGATAAGCAGCTTATCTGGAACTTACTTCAATCCGCGTGCTTCGATAGATGTATATCTTGATCAGGGATTCGGCGACAATCCTCTTTATGCAGACGGATCGCTTGTGAACCTGCGCTTAGGTTTCAATGCGCGGTACTCGATGGCATTGGAACGCGTGGACCTGTCGAAGGCAGGGAATGATGATCCTCCTCTGTTCGTCGATGATTCGGGAAACCTGAAGGATCCTTTCGACGGGGCTCTTCCTGCATATCCATGGCTTGAGGGGAGTAGGCAGGTCTACACTGACTATCTGTATTTCAATGCTTACCTCAATCTTGACCGTGATACTCCGACAGATGCGGAAGCTGAGCATGGCCTCGGCATGGATCTCACGTTTGAGTATGGGCCTGAGTGGCTGTTCAATTCATTCTCATCCTCTGGCGCCCAGAGTGATTTCTGGCGGATAGGGATGTATCTTGAGGAGAAGATGGAGCTGTTCACGGTCTATCAGGATAATGGATGGAACTGGGTGAATATGTACATAGGCCACTCAAACACCATCCGTTATACAGGTGGTGATATAGTCCCTGCCAATATGCTTCCGGACGATCGCCTGAGGGCTCTTGTCTCTGATAGGATATGGCTTCATTTCACCGCCCCGCAGTTCCTTGCAGGTGATTGCTTCGCGTTCATAGAGCTTAATCTTTACAATACCCTCATGTTTGGTTCTGTTGCTAATGAGGCGAAGCCGTCATCGTTCTCGATAGAGCTGCAGTCAAGCTTCTCCGCGCGGATACAGGTGAGGCTGTTCGGCTTCATAAGGCTGGAGTATCAGGTGGGATATGATTTCATACGCGGCATATGGCCTGAGTACCCAAGGTGGTGGCAGAATGCCGCATTGTCGTTCTATGTATCGGTGTAGGAGGGGAGAATGAGGAAGAAGATCTTTCTGCTGCTGCTGTCTTTGATGCTTTCTGCCCCAGCCTTCGCTATCGGGTTCGGCTACCATGTTTTCGAGATACGGACAGAGCCTGAGTTCTCGCAAGGCGTATTCCCGACATCGGTCAAGTATCAGTTCAACTTCCCTATGCCTGATTTCATAGAGGACAGGCGTACCGTGCTTGCCTTCCGCCTTGACAACGGGCTTGCATACAGGACCCTCAGGCAGAACCCTGATGATGGCGCGATACTTGCAAAAGGCAGCTATGAGTTCCCAAGGGAATATACTGTGCTGTTTGATGAGTTCAACCTGTTCTTTGCGCAGGGCTTCCTTGACACACGGGATGATGAGAAGGATCTTCTCACCGCTTTCCTTTCGATAGATGGCCGTTTTGAGAATGCGTATGAGCGTCTCTCATGGCTCACAGCGCCAGGTGAGATGGAGGGTGTATTCAATACATTTGAGAGCGGAAGCAAGGCAGAACGCTTCCCTGGCTCATCATGGACAGGCGCTCCGGAGCTGAAAGGCTCGCGGTCAATGTTCCAGACCTCCCTGACTGCAGGCTTGATCCTTGACTGGCTGGATGACGATGTCACAAGGCGTGATGGAGTCAGGCTTGCAAGCTATCTGCGGCTCTCTCCATCATGGATGCCTTTGTCTACAGGCTCTGCCTCGTTCATCGTGTCATGGAATGAGCTGGAGCTTTCAAAAACACTGTACTCAGCAGGCCAGGAAAGACGCAGCGAGCTTTCCTGGTTCTCCATCGTGCTTGATGATAAGCTGACATACAGATACATATATGGGGACAAGGTCCCTTCTTATGTGCAGGGAGGTGACATATGGGGCGATGGCGATGTCCCGAATGCCTCGCACGTAATAACGAACCGTCTCTCGGTTTCCTTCTATGGTCCCCAGATAAACAGCCGTGACAGCTATCCAACCATCACGTTCTTCTGGGATCTAGGGGCCGGAATAGGCAAGGTGCTTAACAGGGGAAGCATAAATGAGGGTATATTCGAGATTGTCGGCAGCTATGGGATAAGGGCCGAGTTCCTTATTCTGGGTATTGTTGAGCTATACTATGAGATAGGATGCTCATATGATGGCGCTTTCGGCGAACCTTCATATGTTGAGCAAAGCTTCGGAGTGACTGTAGGGATATGAGAAAGATCATCGTGCTGCTTATTCTTCTCCTTCTTTCCGTGCCTCTTCTTGCCTCGGCCTATGCTTACCTGAGCGCTTCATACGGGATTTCGTACAATACGAATGTGTTTTCCGATCCTCTGCCTTCATGGGATGAGGATGATATGAATTTCGAGTATGAGCGCAATTTCAGCCATTCGATATCGCTTTCTGCGGATATATTCTTCTCAGACGGTCCTGCCGGACTCTCTGTATCGGTGCTTATGGGGCTTCCTTTTTATTCGGTTGAGTACGATTACGGAAATGGGACATGGCATGGCTCCAGCAAGCTTCCGTATATATCAATAGCTGCGGGGCCTGTATTCCGCTATGATACCGGCATCCTCGATCTGTTCCTCGCTCTCCGCGCGGGGATCGGCGCTGATGATTTCTACAGGACAGGCATGACTTTCGATCTCATTGCCGATGGCGGCCTCCGCTTCTTCCCATCCGACAGGATTGCAATCACTGTCGGCGCGTTATATGATGCGAGGCTGATGAAGTTCTATATCGGCAATGCAGACTATGTGTATGAGCAGGGGTATATAATGCTTGGGCTTGGCGGGTATGTCTCTGTTGGCATCAGGGTAGGTGATAGATGAGGAAAGCTGCTGCCATCATGCTTCTCCTCTTGTCATTCTCCGCTTACGCTGCCCAGGAGTTCTGGCTTGGCGCTGATATACTCTATGACCTGAATATACCGACATCAGAGGTCAGGGACAATCTTGAGTCAACATATGGCCGTGTCGAGGTGATCAACAGCGTCGGGCTTGGAATCGATGCTATTTATTTTCCATTCAGCCAGGTGCGCATAGGGCCATTCCTTACGCTTGATATGATATTCCCCGTCGGAATATCGTTTGACGGCACTACAGAAGCTTTCATATCCTATGAATCGGATTACAGGCTTGATACCTCTTTCGGCATTGCCTATTACCAGCTTATCGGGCCTCGGTTTGGCTTCTTTGCCGATGCAGGGATGGAATATGGATACTACAGGGCCTCCACGACAAACGACCCGAACAGCCCTGGCCCCGTTGATTACAGGCGTTTCGGTGAGTGGAGCGTCATGGGTGATCTCGGGATAATAGCCGTAAGGAAGAACAGCTATTTCAGGTTCTATGCCGGGTTCTCATATTCCCTTTTCCAGTCAAGCCAGGGGATGAAGATCGTCATAGGTGGAGGCGGCGGCTTCATTCTTTGAGATCTTCTCCTTCGCCAGCGTGTATATGACGGAGAAAAGCGGAACCGCAAATAGCATCCCTGCAAGCCCAAGGAGCGCTCCGCCAAGCGTCACTGACGCGAAGACGTATACAGATGGCAGGCCTGTCGACGAGCCGACCACGCGTGGATAGATGAAGTCACCCTCGACCTGCTGCAGTATGAAGATGAAGATAAGGAACAGCAGCCCCTTGAGCGGCATTGCTACAGCTATTATGAATGCGCCTACCACAGCGCCTATTATAGCCCCGTATATCGGGATGAGCGCCATGAGCCCAGTAAACGCGCTTATGGCCGCACCGTATGGAAGCCGAAGCACTATCATGCCGATGAAGCAGAGCAGGCCTATTATGACAGCCTCAGATACCTGAGCCACCACGAAGCGAGAGAAAGCCGATGACACGATATCCTTCAGATGGTAAAGCCTTGCGATCCTCTCCTTGCTCAGGAAGAGAGACAGCACCTTCCTTATATGGCCTGACAGCATCTCCCTGTTCATTATGAAGTAGCATGCGAAGACGGCCGCGACGAAGAATGCCACGGAGCCGCTTATCAGCGAGATAAGGCTCTGAAGCGTGAATGAGAGTATCGATGC
>CASFMA010000021.1 GCA_949295675.1 uncultured Spirochaetales bacterium
ATGAGGTCTCCTTATGTTGGTTTTGGTCGATTAACATTATAACAGGATTGACCTCATTTTTATATGCAAAGAGGACTTGCTTGGGAAAAAGCGGAAAATATCATGAAAGATAATGACTACTGGTCAATGCCGAGTCCTCAATGCCTCACATTCTGCATATTCATGCAGCTTTCATTTGATTGTTAGAGTTTTGAAAAAACCTCTTATATTTATTGTGAAAGCGAAGGAGTTGTTATGAGTGACTTCCAGATTGATGGGAATATCCTTATTCTGAATGCGGAAAACGAGACTTTCCGATTCTGTTCGATGGGATATATTGAACCGTTAAAAACAGAGGATGGTCTGATTGTCGTGGATAAGCCACAGAGAAGATACAGAAATCTCAAAGGATTAGATTATAACAAGCACTGTGATGCAGATACGGAATTTACGGAATTCAAGGTTGAAGGATTGCCTACCTCCAAAGGTGTATATGTCTGGTTGATTGATAACGAGAAAGAATTGTCTTACATAGGCGAAGGCGTGAATCTCAGAAAACGATTCTCATCTACCGGATACGGAAAAATCAGTCCTCGGAATTGTTTTGTAGGAGGACAATCCACAAATTGCAAGATGAATCATGAAGTCCTAGAAAAATGGAACGAGGGAAAATGTTTTCATCTTTATATTCTTGAAACAGAGAGACACAAAGACATAGAGAAGAAACTGATTATGAAATATCATCCAGAGTTGAATATAAAGAATAATTGCTGATTCTTTTATCACTGCGAGACTCTAGATATACCACCAGAGGAGCGACACCTGGATCTTGTCCACCAGGTTGCCGGCGAGCGAAGCGCCTTGTATGGAGACAAGAATCGAGCTGTCCACACTCCTCCTTTGTATGCTGTATGTGTACGGGCCGCCTTTCCATGTCGTAGAACCGCAGTCCGAGAGCGTGCAGAGGATGAAGATCGGCGCGTCGCTTCGGCCTGTGTTGGTCGGAAAGTAGACGGCGAGGTTGTTGTAGTATGTCACCTCCTGGCGCGCCATGTAGAACGAGTTGTTTCCGAAGAGGAACTTACGCAGGGTCACTCCCGTCTCGCTGTCCACTGTTTCCTCTATGCTGCCGTAAAGATATCCGTCCAGCTTGTCCATGAAGAGTCCGTTCACATCGTTCTTCGTGTAGGTGGTTTCCTTATCGGCCTTGAGATTCAGCTTCTTCAGCATATAGTTCCGGATCTTAGACCAGAGCTTCGTCAGTCCGTTCTCGTCAAGATGCATATATCCTCCTAATAATAAATCCCATAACATGGGGTCATAAACGATATAATTGCTGGGACTGAGGACGACATATATCCTAAGCCAAGAGCTTCATACGGAGTCTGTCCCAGTTCCCTTTCAATCCCTATTGGTTGGTTGAGCGTAAGAGCTTCATTCACGCGGGAGATTGGATGAGGGGAACCATCTTTCATTACCCAGGAGGTAAAGCCATGTGCAACATCGGCGGAATCGACATCGCAAGCAGGAAGTTCGACTACCGTATCATCGACGAGAATGGAGCAAGCCTTTCCAAAGGCAGCTGCGAAATGACCCGTGACGGGTTCGCAAGCTTCATTTCCGATGTTCCGGAGGACACAATCTTCGTGATGGAATCCACTGGACGCTATCACAGGAACCTCTGTCATTTCCTCAGCCAAAGAGGTCTTGAGGTCTGCATCGAGAATCCTATGATGATCAAGAACTACGTCAAGTCCACGACTCTCAGAAAGACAAAGACCGACAGCGCTGACGCTCTGAGCATTGCAAGATACGGCCTTGCCAATTACGATAGGCTCCATAGGGAGAAGCGTGTCATGGATGACGAAGTAAGAAGCATAGCAAGAAGAAGGCAGGAAGTTGCCGAGGACATAGCCAGGGCAAAGACCCAGCTCAAGAGCGATCTCGCCCTTGCATGGCCTGAAATCCTTGCTGTTGATGTATTTACATCTTCCATGCTCTCCTTTCTCTCCCAGTTTGCCTCTCCTGACGACGTCCTTTCCGCTGATGACACAGACCTTGCGGATGCCCTCATTCAGGAGAAGGGCCGCTATCTCTCCATCTCCGTGGAGGACATAAAGGGCTATGCCATCGGAAGCATAGGAGTCCCCGGATACGCCGACCTCGTCAAGGACAGCGCTGAGAAGATACTGTATCTTGAGAAGAGAGACAAAGCTCTCACAGTTGCCCTTGTAGAGCATGAGAAGAAGGTTCATGCAAAGGAGCTGGAGATACTCCAGTCCATTCCAGGCATCGGCGAGATCACCGCAGCCCACTTCATGGCCGAGGTAGAGGACATCGCCAGGTTCGCAACCTACCAGAAGCTCATCGCATATATGGGTACCGATCCTTCCATCCACCAGTCCGGCGAGAGCTTCAGCAAAGGCCATATAACAAAGCACGGAAACAGGAGCCTCCGGAAGTATGTCTACATCATGGCTCAGAAAGCCATCATCTATTCCCCTTTCTTCCGGTCCTATTACGACAAGAAGAGAAGTGAAGGTTTCAGCCATAGGAAGGCAATGATCGCCGTGATGAACAAGCTCACGAAGATCATTTTCACCCTCCTGACCAGAGGAGAAATGTATAAGGAAGATGTCTGATTTCTGTTTCCTATACTTTCTCATTCTTTATAGTTGACTCCTAGCTTCTCTCAGGCTCTTACATGCCAGGTGTTTGGTCAAAGAATGTTCATTGTTTTCATGATAGCTATCGCAGGATAAGTTTCTTTATGTTCACGCGCGCATGGATTCTAATGCCTTTCTGCGATTGCGCAATGATTAGTTACTTATTCTGAGACATATGTCTAAAAAGAATTTATTATTCGTTGATTTTCCCGGAATGCGGCATAACCTGAATCTATATTCACTTCCAGCGGGGGATAGAATGTTCCACTGTCATTACAGATCATACCAGCTCACCTTTCCATCGGCTCCTGACATAATGAGCGTCTTTGGGAACCTGAAGTTCTCCATGATGAAGAAGATCGCAAACAGGCTTGGCTTCTCGCTTCTGTCAGAGATGTACAGCGCATTCACAGAGAAAGGGCTGTATGCCAAGATACCAGAGAACGATATTGTCTATGACATATCGATCAACAGGAAATCAGGGCTTGAGGCCATCAGGGAGATGAACGGGAATATAACGAAGTACAGGATGGGCGCGACATATGACAACCACATATCGAACCAGTACCATTCATACAGAAGCAAGTCTGAGCTCACTTTCTCCTATGTGATGAGGAAGCTCCCGGACGGGGTGACAATGGACAGGATGCTCATGCAGATCGAGAAGAGTGCAGAGAGAAGCAGAGGAAGCTTCATGAAGCGCTCATGCTACTCAGAGGGATATATCTATGATGGCATTCCAAATGAGGTGATCATCCTGACGTGGATCATGATGCTCTCTACAGGGAAAAACTCTGGGATATCAAGATCATACATCATGAACATATTCGAGATGGACTATGCAAACCCAAGGACTAGGACGCTGAAGATATTCGCGGACGCATGGGGAATGAGCCTCTCTTCTTTCATCAAGGCAATCGAGCAGGATGACCTTGTGCTCGGGCCTGAGGAATGCGAGTATGGCCGCAATGACAACACGAAGATGGGGATACTCTCGCGGATCATGTGCCTGACTGAGCACAGGACATGGCATGATTTCGCAAGGTCCTTCCCAGAAGAGAAGAAGACAACAGTGCGGAACCTTATACACTCACCTGAAGCTGATATAGAGATATATACGATACTTGCCCTGATAAAGCCTTTTCCTGATATCAAGCTATCTGATTTGTTCATATAATTACTATTCCCATAAAGGAATTAATATCTTATATTATTAGGTATTGAATCTCTTGTATGAAACGAAAAAAGGCGCCACCTTTGAGATGACGCCTCATAGACAGGACCTGCCTGATTACATTATCTTCCTTACCCAGCCTTCCGGTGCAGGGAGGTCGCACATCTGGATGCCCGTGAGGGTTTCCCTGATCTTCGTGAGCACAGGTCCCATCTCGTCCATGCCTGACGGGACAAGGATCTCGCCGTCCTTGCATGTGATCGACCCGACTGGTGATATAACGGCAGCAGTTCCGCAGAGTCCGATCTCGGCAAACTCCTTCACCTCAGAAAAAGGAACTGGCCTCTCCTCGGTCTCCATGCCAAGATAGTCCTTTGCAACCTGGAGGATTGACCTTCTTGTTATGGAAGGAAGGATCGAATCAGACTTAGGAGTCACAAGCTTCCCGTCCTTCGTTATGAAGATGAAGTTGGCGCCGCCTGTCTCCTCCACATAGGTGCGTGTCGCAGCATCAAGATACATGTTCTCAGAGTAGCCCTCGTTATGAGCCTCTACTATCGGATAAAGAGACATTGCATAGTTCAGGCCGGCCTTGATGTGCCCGGTTCCATGAGGGGCAGCCCTGTCGTAGTCAGACACGCGTATCCTGATAGGCTTCACTCCGCCTTTGAAGTATGGCCCTACCGGTGTGGCTATCAGCCTGAACTCATATTCCGGTGCAGGTGCGACGCCGATGACAGGACCTGAGCCATATACGAACGGCCTTATATAAAGAGAAGCACCTGAGCCATATGGCGGAACCCATGCAGCATTGGCTTTGACTACCTCATCAAGCGCGCGGAGGAACATCTCTTCGGAGACCTCTGGGATTATGAGCCTCCTTGCGCTGTCCTGCATCCTCTTCGCGTTCATGTCAGGACGGAATGCGACGATGCTTCCATCTTTCGTAGTATATACCTTCAGCCCCTCAAAGCATGTCTGCGCATACTGAAGGACTCCTGCACATTCGCTGATATGCACAGTCGGATCCGTAATCAGCTCTCCCTCATCCCACTTTCCATCTTTCCAATGGGCAACAAAACGATAATCGGTCGGCATATAGCCAAAACCGAGAGATGACCAGTTGATGTCCTTCTTCTCCATAACCTTACCTCGCTAATTTCCAAGAATTGTAGGACTATGGAAAACCAATTACAAGATTCGTGAAGGCGCAGAGACGAAATTACCGGAAAATGCCTGAACTGAAGAGGTATGTCCGTATAGCGCTGTCAGACCCCGCCATGTCAAGAATGGAAAGCTCAGACGGAGACACCCATCTCATCTCCTCATGCACCGAGAGCCTGAAATCATCGGAAAGGAGCTCCACCATGATGGCATGGAGATGATAGTCCGTGCCGTTGTTATGGAAATCATACACGAAGATCTCATCGCCTGTGGCTATCTCAACGGAAAGCTCTTCCATGAACTCTCTCCTGAGAGTATCAGAGAGGCTCTCGCCATATCTGTTCTTGCCGCCCGGGAATTCCCATTTCCCGGACAGGACACCTCCTGCAGTCCTCTTCCCTACAAGTATCCTTCCGTCCTTTATCGCGATTCCTGCTGTTGTATTGCGCTCCATGGCTATATTATACCAGCACAAGGAAGGGAAAGAGGAAGTGTATGAATGCTGCAGCAAGAGAGATCTTCCCTATCCGCTCGAAACGCTCTGTCCTCAGGCTCTCTATATAGGCATCCTCCCTCTTGTCGGAAAATATGAAGAATATCATGAGGGAGAGGAAGAAGACGAAGAATGCGGGGATGAAGTCCCCTATTATCCTGGGGCCAGGCGCGACAGGGAAGAGAAGTGTTCCGAGTCCGATGAGGAAGCCCGAGAGGAAATAAAGCCATCTGGATCGCCTGACCTCCCTCAGCCTGCTGCGGAAGAGTATCAGGAACGAAAGCGTCCTCTTCCACTTCTCAGGGAGGATTATCAGGGCAGAGAATACGATATACGCAATGGAGAGGAAATAGAACTGTATCATCTTGCCCTCCCGACCTCTTCTATCAGCAGCTCTGCAGGATAGTAGCCATAGCGCCTTGATGCCGCCTTCCCAGCCTTCTGGTGAAGGATGACGCCATCCAAAGCAGCGCGCTCCGGGCTCTCGCCTTCAGCAAGCAATGCGCCGATTATCCCGGAAAGCACATCACCAGATCCGGCAATCCCCATAGATGGGTTCACGCCGTCATATATATAGATATCCTTCCCGCTTGTCACCCATATCACAGAGGATTTCAGGACAACAGTCGTCTCCGTGGCGGCGGAGAGAAGGCGAAGAGATCCTGCAAGGCTTTCTTCGCTGTCAAGCCCATCAGGCAGGGAAAGGGCTTTCATAAGCCTCCTGTATTCCCCTATATGAGGCGTTATCACGGCTCTATGGGAGAACTTATGCGATGGGACGAACTTAAGGCCATCTGCATCGATGACAATATTCCGTCCTGTGCTTATGGCCCTGTCAAGAAGGGATCCATCACCATCGTCCCAGCCCGGACCGGCAACGAAGGCATCGTACAGAGAGAGATCAGTGCCATCTGCGATCATTATCGAAGGAGACTCATCCCTTATCGATGAAGCCCTGGTTATCACAGAGACAAGGCCGGCGCCTGAAGCGAATGCCGCACGCGCAGAGAGCCTTACCGCTCCCTGATAGCGATCAGAGCCTCCGATGACGCAGAGATGCCCCTTCGAGTTCTTGTAGTCCGTGAACTTTATCCTTCTTATCCTGGAATCATCATCCGAGAGAAGGTAGGCAGAAGGCCGGCATGATGAGATATCATCATCGGGGAAGCCTGGATTGACAAGGAACAGAGTCCCGGCCTTCCCCCTGAACGAGGGATGGTATACCCCGAGCTTTCCCGTCGTCATCATCACTGTGATATCAGCATCGATCGAGAATGCAGACGGCACATCGAGCGAAATGACGACGGCACTTCCATCAATCTCCGAGATGACAGATCCCGCCCTCTCATCAAGCGCTCCATGGAAACCGAAGCCAAAGAGAGCATCGACGACTGTATCATACCCTGCGGCAGATGGAGCGATATGGACCGAACAAGGAAGGAGGCCTCGCCTTCTCATATTCTCAACACTGCCTTTCTCATAGAGATACAGGACAGAGACATCAAAGCCATCATGATCTGCAAGCATTGCCATTGCCAGCCCGTCAGCGCCGTTGTTGCCCGGTCCGATGAGGAAAAGAATCCTTCCCGAAAGGAATTCCTTCGTCTTCTCATATGCAAGCCTGGCGGCATTGTCTATAAGGCTGGACTCCGAGAGCGAATGGCGTTTGATAAGGCAGCTGTCCAATACTGCCGCTTCACGCTGGGAAAGTATCGGTTCCATGCTTTGATGATACACCAAAAGAGATTGCCGGCAAACAGGATCATCATACAGAGCATGGACCTGCATCCTCTCATCGCCCATTGATGATCCAGCCATATGGACCAGACACGGTGAAGGCATGCCTCATGGCAGCAGATACAGGTTGCCTGGTATTCCAAGAGCTCTTCTTGACCATAAAAGACATTTAGCCATAATTGGGAATGTCTAGGGGTGGCTTAGGCCTGAGATCATACCCTCAACCTGATCTGGATAATACCAGCGTAGGGAATGGCGTGTGCCCCTATAAGGAGCGAACAGTGAAAAGAATAATAATCTCAGCACTTGTCCTTGTTTCCGCTGTTGCTGCATTCGCGCAGCCAGCGAGGGAAGAAAACGTACTTACAGTCTACTCATATGACTCATTCTCCGGAGAATGGGGGCCGGCAGGGACATTGATTCCGGCATTCGAGGAGAAGACTGGCATAAAGGTCAATCTTGTAGGGGCCGGCGATGCTGTGCAGATGCTCAGCCGCCTTGAGCTTGAGGGAGAGAACACGCCTGCAGATGTTGTCCTCGGCATAACGGACGACTTCGCCTATAGGGCATACGGCATGCTTTCACCATATGACTCCCCTGTCCTTTCCGAGATACCTGATGAGCTTGAGTTTGACAGCGAGCATAGGCTTATCCCATTTGACTACGGCGCATTTGCATTCGTATACGACAGTGAGTCAGGGGTACGGAAGCCAGAGTCGCTTGAAGATCTTTCATCACCTGAATACAAGGATAAGATAATACTCATCGACCCACGCACATCATCAGTAGGGCTAGGCCTTCTCTACTGGACATACAACCAGTTCGGTGACAAGGCAATCGAATGGTGGAAGGCTGTCGGAGAGAACGCGCTGACAATCGCCGACGGATGGTCATCAGCATATGGTCTCTTCACAGAGGGAGAGGCTCCTATCGTGCTGTCCTATACGACAAGCCCTGTATACCACGTGATGAACGATGACACGACACGCTATCAGGCAATCATATTCCCAGAGGGACACGAGGCGACAATCGAGGGAATAGGAATACTCAGGAATACAGATATGAGGGAAGAAGCCGAAGCATTCGTTGACTTCATCCTTACAGATGCGCAGCTTGATATAGCCATAGCGAACTCGATGTACCCTGCCAACGGGGCAATAGAGCTTCCAGAGGCGTTTGCCTGGGCGCCAAAACCAGCTATAATGTACACTAGCTCGGCAATCCCTGAAGAGAAGAGGACAGAGCTTGTCGACAGCTGGACGGAGGCAATGACACATTGAAGAGGAAAGGATCGGGCTATTACATACTGAAGGCAGTACCGGCAGTATTGATATTGCTGCTTCTCTTCATTGTCCCGGTCGCCCTTATATTCTCATATGCTTTCCAGGATGGAGGAAAGGCTATCCTGGATGTAATCGGAGATGACTATACCTATCATCTTCTGGCATTCACGCTGAAGCAGTCGCTGCTGTCCGCCGTGATATCAGTGGCGGCAGCATTGCCTTTCGCGGCATTCTTCTCAAGATACGCATTTCCCGGACGCAAGGCGATACTCACGATATCACAGCTGGCATTCACGATACCGACAATACTTGTCGTGCTGGGCTTTGTCATATGGTATGGGAACAATGGATACCTGAACAACGCCATCCGTGCGCTGCTCGGCGTAAGCTATACCCCGCTTCCTGTGCTTTACTCGTTCAAGGCGATAATACTCGCGCATGTCTACCTCAACTTCCCGATAGCGTTCGCCCTCATCACGGCTTCATGGTCAGCGCTTCCTGACACAGAGGAGAATGCAGCCTACAGCCTCGGGAGCAGCAGGGCCAGGACATTCTTCCTCATAACACTGCCAAAGCTCAAGGGATCGATAGCATCAGCGTTCATCCTGATATTCCTCTTCTGCTTCTCGTCTTTCGCGATAGTCATGGTGCTTGGAGGAAATCCTGCGTATTCAACGCTTGAGACGGAGATATACAGGCGCGTGCATGTGGACGCAGATCTCGCCTCGGCATCGGCACTTGCGCTCTTCGCATTCGCCGTGAACGCAATCCTCCTCGCCCTTACTGCGCCCGGAAGGAAAGCTGGGAGAGCAGGAAGGAAGGAAAGGACACTTGAGAAGGCAAAAGGAGGAAGGCTGCTTGAGGCTGTCATCCTCTCGCTTCTTATACTTGCATTCCTCGTTCCGCCGATCGTCTCGATAGCGATAAGGGCGTTCTATACAAAAGACGGGATATTCTCGCTCAAGGCATGGGAAGGGATTGCGGAAAAGAGCTTCGGCCTCATAGGAGGGGCAGCTGATGCGATCATCACATCGCTTGCAATAGGAATTGCCGTGGCAGCGCTCTCCGTCTGGATGGGAAGCTCGATAGCCATGGCGGCAGCGAAGCGGGATTCGAAGGTGCTGCCATTCATCACGTCGCTGCCGATGGCAACGGGATCTGCCGCGCTTGGGCTCGGCTTCATCTTCGTGTCATCATTCATATTCACGGCAATTGGCGTCAGGAGCTATTACATATCCCTTCTCTTCGTGATCGCAGCGCACCTTGTGATAGTGCTGCCATTCTCAGTCAGGACGATAACGCCTGGGGCAAGGCTGATACCAGGCTCGCTCTCCGCTGCAGCATATACCCTCGGGAAAAGCAAGGGAAGGACATACAGGAGCGTGGAGAAGCCGCTTCTCTCGCCGTACAGAAGGAAAGCCTTTGCGTTCTCGTTCGCTCTTTCGCTCGGTGAGGTGAATGCGACGCTGATGCTCTCATCAGGCAATGTGGAGACAATCCCTGTCCTCATATACCGCATGATCGGAAGCTATGACTATCAGGGGGCTGCGGCCCTTGGCACGATACTCCTGGCAACGGCGCTTGCCGTATTCGCCGCAGGAGAGGTGAAATGGAGGAAAGATGCCATTCTTTGAAGCAGACAGAATAGAGAAGAAGTACAAGGATTTCACGCTCTCGGCCTCATTCTCGATCGAAGAGGGGGAATTCCTTTCGATCATCGGACCTTCAGGATCCGGGAAGTCCACGCTTCTTTCGATAATCGCAGGCATAGAGCGTCCCGACAGCGGCACATTGTCAATCGATGGCAGGAACATAACTGATGAGAAGATACAGAAAAGAGGGATATCAATGGTATTCCAGGACTTCTCGCTTTTCCCATCGATGAACACAGAGAAGAACATCCAGTTCGGGATGAAGGAAAAGGATAGCGCCAAGCGCAGGGAGATGGCAGGGAAGCTGCTGGAGATTGTCGGGCTGAAGGGCTATGGGAAACGCTCCGTATCATCGCTTTCAGGAGGAGAGGCCCAGCGTGTGGCACTTGCAAGGGCAATAGCAGCTGAACCGCGCATGATACTCTTCGATGAACCGCTGTCGGCACTTGATCCTCCGCTGAGGAAGCATCTCAGATCGATAATCCGCAGCATACACGACAGCCTGAAGATAACCGTCATATATGTCACCCATGATATAGAGGAAGCCTTCGCGATATCCGACAGGATCCTTGTCATGAAGGATGGCCGCGTAATGACCGTGAAGAGCGCAGAAGAGCTATACAGGAAGCCCGACAGCCTTTTCACCGCATTCTTCACCGGCGAAGGGACGGTGCTCCCTGCCCATCTTCTGTTCGACAACGTGGAGGGCAATGCGTTCTTCAGGCCGGAAGACGCCCAGATAGCAGAGGATGCCATAAGCGAGGATATGTACCCGCGCCACATAGTGCTCAACGACTGCACAGTGCTCTCGGCTGATTTCTCAGGTCCGCACTACATGCTGGGCCTCTCCTATCAAGGCTATCCTGTGCTTGCTGAGGTCCAGAGGAAGCCAAGGAAGGCAAATGTATCGGTGAAGATACCGAAAGATTCGATACTTGTGCTTGAATAATTGGACAGCATGCAGGCCTGATGCGTATATATACCAGGAGGGAACGTGAAGAAAGTCCTTTTGACAGCGATCATCCTCATCTGCATATCATCCCTTCAGGCTGTCTCCTGGGATCCATCATTCGACATCACTGTCTTCTACGATGGCACAGACTACTCTGACAGCATAGACAGCTCAGCCATGCTCCGCTCAAGCATCGGAGGATCGTTCAGGGCAGAGATCGCCACATTGTCTATCGGGAAGCATAGAATCGCATTGCCATTTGCAGTGTCAATGCTCAGCGTAAGCAATGCCACGGGGCGCACGATGATACAGTCCCGTGCCGCATCAAAGCTCTCGGTGGAATATGGCTATAGCTTCAGCAGGATATTCACCCTATCGGCATCCATAGACACGATCTATGAGTACTATCTGAAGGCAGAAGGTGGAAGGTGGCTGGCAGGATCCACGATAACCCCTGAGATCAATGCAGGTTCGGTATTCTCGGTCATCATGCCGCTCTCCCTGTATTTCGGAAAGGGCTCGTTCTCATTCACATCTGGTGCCGGCGTAAGGATAAGGATATGAGGAAGATCGCGCTCATATTGCTGATTGCATCGGCACTGATATCATGCAACAGCGATATCTCAGGCTCACGGACAATAGTCGTCTCGGTTGCCCTTGATTACTCAGCTGAAGACGGATTCCGACAGAACCATGCTCTGGCCAACCCTCCGAATGACCAGCAGGCATTCGTAAGCCAGGCGGAAGTCCTTACGGAGCCTGGAATGATGGAAAGATATACCTTCCTGTCAAAAGACGGCAGGAGGACACTTAATGGCCGTGAGGAAAGATGGGGCAAGGAAGATGTGCTTGATGCGATCGAGGGCATAGAAGCAGGAAGCGATGATCTTGTCATATTCTTCTATTCTGGGCATGGCGAGGACAGGACCGGGAATCTGGTGGTATCGATCGAGGACGATGAATTCGGCACGATCTCCCCCGATGAGCTTCTCAACGCCCTTGCTTCTATAGGCGGGAAGAAGTGCGTATTCCTTGATTCATGCTACTCAGGGCAGTACGTGGAAGAAGCGGGGATGCTTGCAGATGGAGAGATATTCGGGGATGATGGCTCGCTGGTGGAAGATGGATTTCTGTCTTCCCTTCTGCCAGCACTCAGGATGACCATGGCCTCCGGCAAGCTGGGAACCGACGACATCTGGGTGATGAGCGCAGCGACAGCCGGGCAGCTCTCATATGACTCAGGGATGGATGGCCTGCCGAACCAGGATAAATATGGGGCATTCTCATATTACCTGCTCTCAGCCTTGGGGTATGATATGGAAGAGAACACGCCATGCAGGGATCAGGGCAGAGGCGGAATGACATTCATGGGTCTATATCATGATGTGAAGGATATGATGTCCAGAAGCATGTGGAAGACACAGACCCCGCAGATAACCCTTACGCCAGTTGACCTCAGGCTCTTCTAGCCCTCAAGATCCTTTCTCTCCTTGATGCGCTGTATCTCATCACGTAAGAGTGCCGCTTTCTCGAACTCAAGGTTCTTTGCCATCTCCATCATCTGCCGCGTCAGATCATTGATATACTTCTTCCTGTCACGTTCAAGGAGGAGATTGTACGCAGACGATGTTATCCTGATCTCCTCCTTTGCTATCTCCTCATCGTCGCTCTTCTCCCTTTCTATGATATCCTCGATCGCTTTCTTGATTGTCTTAGGCGTTATCCCATGAGCGGCGTTATACGCAGCCTGCACGCTCCTCCTGTGCTCTGTCTCCTGTATAGCCTCAGCCATCGCCTCGCTCATCCTGTCAGCATACATCAGGACACGCCCATCTGCATTCCTCGCAGCACGCCCTATCGTCTGTATGAGAGATGTCGCGGACCTGAGGAAGCCTATCTTGTCAGCATCAAGTATCGCCACCAGCGAGACTTCAGGGAGATCAAGGCCTTCCCTGAGGAGGTTTATGCCCACAAGCACATCGAACTTGCCGAGACGCAGATCACGCAGTATCTCGACACGCTCGATCGTCTCAACCTCGGAATGGAGGTAGCGGACCTTCAGGTCAAGGGATTCAAGGTAATCCGTGAGGTCCTCAGCCATCTTCTTGGTAAGAGTCGTGACAAGAACACGCTCACCCTTCGCGATCGTCTTCCTTATCTCTCCGTAGAGATCCTCCATCTGGCCCTCTGTGGAGCGCACCTCTATCTTCGGATCAAGGAGCCCTGTAGGCCGTATAAGCTGCTCGACAATCTGGGAGGACTCCTTCCTTTCCCTTTCTCCGGGAGTTGCGGAGACATATATCCGCTGGCCGACTTTCCTGTCGAATTCCTCATACTTCAGAGGCCTGTTGTCCAAGGCTGACGGCAGCCGGAACCCATAGTTCACAAGGTTCAGCTTCCTGGATCTGTCGCCTTCATACATCGCCCCTATCTGTGGAAGCGTCACATGCGATTCATCTATGAACGTCACGAAATCATCAGGGAAGTAATCAAGGAGGACAGCAGGGCGCTCGCCTGGAGCCCTGCCTGAAAGCGGCCTTGAATAGTTCTCGATGCCGGAGCAGTAGCCGACCTCCTGCAGCATCTCAAGATCGTACTCGACACGGCTCTTGATCCTCTCCGCCTCAAGCGGCTTACCGTTGGAAAGAAAGTACTCAACTCTCTCTTCCTTCTCGGCGTTTATGAGATCTATGCCCGCGTTGATCTGGCTCTGCGGCATGACGAACTGCTTTGCAGGATAAAGAGTCACAGTATCCTCTGAGCCTTTCCTCTCCCCTGTAAGGGGATCGAACCATACGATCTCGGCTATCGTATCCCAATCAAGATAGATGCGGAAAGCGCTCTCAAGATAAGCCGGATATATCTCTATGTTCTCTCCTCGGGGCCTGAACGTGCCACGGCTCAGCACAGCATCATTGCGCTCATACAGCATACGCGTGAGCTGTCCGAACACCGCGTTCTGGTCAAACTCGTCGCCGACACGGAACGTATAGAGCATATCGCGGAGGGAGACTGGGTTTCCAAGCCCGTATATACATGAGACCGTAGCGACAACGATCACATCACGCCTCTCCATCAGGGAGAATGAAGCTGCAAGGCGCAGCCTGTCTATCTCATCGTTGATATCTACTTCCTTCTCTATGTACAGATCCTTGCCTGGCACATATGCCTCAGGCTGGTAATAGTCATATGTGGAGACGAAGTAAGTCACTGCGTTCTCGGGGAAGAACGACTTGAACTCACGGTAAAGCTGGGCAGATAGCGTCTTGTTGTGGGAGAGTATAAGAGTGGGCTTCTGTATCCGCTCTATGAGCTTTGCCATGGTGAATGTCTTACCGCTTCCAGTGACTCCTTTGAGCGTCTGGGCCCTGTCACCTGCGATATACCCCTGATAAAGCTTCTCGACAGCCTCGCCCTGATCTCCAGCAAGATCGAAATCCGAGACAACCTTGAAAGGCTTGGAATAGCCTGCATTGAAATTTATGAAAGGCTCGCCCGCTATTGAATAAGGCGAATCTACCTTGCGATCCATCTGATGTTCCCTTCATCCTGCTTTATAAGCACGACATCCTCTATGGTCATCTCCTCACCGTTCCTGAGCACAGTCACATCGACCTTGTCCCCAGGGCGGGTATTGAAGAAGAACGAGAAGTAGTCGTCATAGCCTTCGATCCTGCTGCCATCCAGCGCGACGATGACATCACCTCCGATATAGATCAGCGACTGGCCATACTGAGTGGCGACGCTGCCGCCCATAAGGCCGGCGGACGCGCTCATGCCGCCAGGCACCGTCTCGGAGATAAGGACTCCCTTATCAACAGGAAGCGAGGCATATTCCGCGATCACCGGATTAAGCTCTATCGCAAGGAGATCAAGCCATCCACGCTCCACGGTCCCTGCTGATATTATGCTGCCGGATACCGAGAGCACAGTCTCGGCAGGGATCGCGAACGCTATGCCCTCGCCTTTCCCAGACTCGCTGTATATCGAGCTGATCATGCCGGCCATCCTTCCATCGGATGTAAGCAGCGGCCCGCCGCTGTTCCCCGGGTTTATAAGCGCATCTGTCTGGATCATGCCTGGAATGACTGTATTGCCGTCACGGCCTCTTATCCTGCGTCCAAGGCCGGAGATGACTCCTCTGGAAAGCGACCAGTCATAGCCATAAGGATGTCCGATCGCATAAACGTTCTCACCTACGGATACAGAGTGCATAGAGCCAGTCTCAATGGCGCTAAGGCCTTCCCTGCTGACCTTTATCACGGCAAGATCGGAGACAGGGTCGCGCCCTACAAGCTCCGCCTCGCATTCGCTGCCATCGAAGAACCCGACGGTGAATCTGTCGCCAGTCCCGATCACATGGTTGTTCGTCACGATGAAACCATCGGCAGAGAGTATGACCCCTGCCCCGTCCTCTACGCTCGATCCCCCTGACGCTGACGATACCTTCACGACGCTCGGGGCGCACTTGCTGTAGAGAGCAATGCCTTTGCGTTCTTCCTCGCTCAGCTTCCACGTGCCTCTGTCGCCAGCGAAAAGAGGTATGTCCTCATAGGAGTAATGGATATCTGAGACAGGGATGCCTGCCATCTCAAGCACAGCCCTCTCTCCTCCGGCATCCAGCGTCTCCCTCAGCGCAATGCGGAGATCCTCCATCCTGTTCTCCCTCTCGATCTCCCTTGTCCAGACAAGCAGGATGACGAATACGGAAAGGGATAGCAGCAGGACTATGAATGCAATGAGCATCTCCTTGAGCGTCGGACGGATCTTCATATTAGAAGAATCTACTGCCCATGATTGAGTAAGTCAATCTTTGGGCTTACCATTTAACCTATGGATTACAAGAGCGCGAACAGCAAGGCATGGGACTGGGAAGCCGGACACGGAAGCGCATGGGCCAGGATCGCCAGCGATGATGATATAAATGCAGCGGCAGCAGGAAAGCCGAGGATAAGGGTGACGATAAACAAATATGTGCCGCTGAGCTGGATCGAGCCGCTGAAGGGAGGCAATGTGCTGGCCCTTGCCGCAGGAGGCGGGCAGCAGGCTCCGGCTCTTGCTGCCTTCGGCTGTACGGCCACTGTCCTTGACATAAGCAGGAAGATGCTGGAGAAGGATATGGAAGCAGCGGAAAAATACAATCTTGACATAAGATGCGTCCAAGGTGACATGGAGGATCTTTCCGCATTCAGGGACAAGGAATTCAGAGGCATAATAAATCCCGTGTCCCTTAACTTCATCGAGAATATCGGGAAGGTGTTCCAGCAGGAGAACAGGGTGCTTGAGACAGGAGGACGCCTTATCTTCGGCATAGCCAATCCAGCTCTCTATATCTTCGATGACAGGCTGCTTGGCAAAGGCAGGATGAAAGTGAAGTATACACTGCCCTTCTCCGATACCAGGAGCCTTTCGAGGAAGGAACTGAAAAAGCGCATCGGAAAGAACGACACTGTGGAATTCTCACATACGCTTGAGACAATAATAGGAGGGGCCGCTGATTCAGGGTTCGCTATCCATGGCTTCTTTTCGGATACGACATCATTTGAGCCTATAGACTCATACCTGCAGGACTGCTATATCGCTTTCCTCTGCATCAAAGTCCGTGACCTCTAGATCATCCGTAAGCAGGATCGTGCGGACGCCGAACTGCTCTGCCACATCTAGGGCTTTGTCATGACCGGAGGCGAACAATGTCGTCGAAAGCATATCCGCGAGGGTCGAGCTCCTGCAGACCACAGCTGCGGAGATAAGATCTGTCTCAGCAGGGTATCCTGTGGCAGATGAGAGTATATGATGGTAGAACACGCCATCCTTCTCTATATACCTCTGATACCCTCCGCTAACGACAACTGACGCGTCCTCGACGGAGACTATCGTGAAATACGCACCTCTTTCATCGAAAGGCCTCTGTATGCCGATCCTCCATGGACCGCCATCCGCAGCCTGGCCTATCACAGCGATATTCCCGCCCAGGTTGATAAGGGCGCTCTCCACCCCCTGCCCCACAAGATAGTCACGAAGGATATCACAGGCCCAGCCTTTCCCGACAGCTCCCAGGTCAAGCGCCATTCCCTCTTTTTCCAGATAGACAGATGAATCCTCCTCGCAGAGCACCACAGAGCGCCAGTCAAGAAGCGGAAGCACGGCAGCGATCTCATCATCTGACGGGACCCTGGCATTCTCCGTACCGAACCCCCAGAGCGATGATAGCGGGCCTATCGCAGGATTGAAGACCCCATCTGTCTCCTCTGCCATATCCAAGGATGCCTTGATGAGGGAGAAGACATCGGGAGGGACTGCCACGGCGCTCTTTCCCGCACTCTCGTTTATCTTATATACCCACGATCCCTCATCGAAGCGAGATATCTTATGATCTGCGTCATAGAGAAGATCAAAGGCTGATGACAGCAGATCCTCGTCATCGCTGCCGTTTATGGTTATCGTGCAGACTGTCCCCAGCACGAAGCGGTCATCAGTGATCGTCTTACCGCTGCAGGAGAAAAGCATAAGGGAGAGTGCGGCAATGATGGCCACTTTCAAAACATGACCGTTACGCTGTAATATTGCCTTATGATTTCTATGCTCTTCTCTGATATAGACGGAACTCTTCTGCATGATGATCATCTCACGATAGGAAAGGATACCATCCACGCTCTTTCCCGTGCAAGCGCCATGGGGGTGCGTATCGCAATAGCATCAGGCCGCTATCTCAAAAGCCTCGACATATTCGAGGAGAAGCTCGGGCTACCGATTATGAAGGTAGCTCTCAATGGAGCGCTGATAGTCGATGGAGGGAACATAATCCATGATGCGAGGATAAGCCGCGATGTCTACAGGAAAGCTATGGAATTCATAAAGGGGAAGGCTCCCTCTGTGATAGCATTCGCGCATCAGAACTATGCGATAGATGCCGATGATGACTGGTTCTCGCTGCAGACAAACATACTGGAGGACGAAGGCATAAGGATGGACCTCAGGGACGGGGATGCAGTGGAGAACGCCCTGGGGGAATGGCCAACGAAGATCCTGATAAAGGACAGCAGCCCAGAACACACAGCAGAGAACAAGGAAAGCCTCATGAGGCTTATCGGCGATGAGGCTGTTGTGATAAGCTCCGGATCGAAGAATATCGAAATACTTCCCGCGGGAACGGACAAAGGCAATGCGCTGAGGATCATATCAGAAAAGCTCTCCATCCCCCTTTCCTCCATGATAGCATTCGGAGACTGGGACAACGACGAAGGAATGCTGAGAGCTGCAGGTATTGGCGTTGCCATGGCAAACGGCTCAGATAAGGCCAAGGCAGCAGCGTCGTTCATAACGCTGTCGAACAACGACGATGGAATAGCATACGCGTTGGATAAGTTCCTATTCAATGCCTAGGAAATGCGCTATCTCGTCCTTGCTGCTGGAAACAAGCAGCTGGGTGAATGACGCCCTTGCATCCCCTACTGCCTTTGAAAATGTGTTCCTTCCCTCTTCGACAACTATCGATGTATCGATAGCCACCCTTGGCTGCGGTACGATGAATGACAGGGCATCGACGATAGCTGATGCGGAAGGATTGAACGAAAGAAGCACTGACGACACGACAGCAGCTTCTATATCAAGGCCGGCGGTAAACTCTATCACATCCTCGCTTGCAAGGGAGACAGGTGCTGTTCCCCTGTAGTGCCTGTCATATCCTGCAATGACAGCAGATGGCAACGTGGAGACCAGGCCGGAGCTGTATCTTATCCCCTTAGACGCCAGGCAGGATGACATATCGCGGGATGCGTTGTCCGATGCAAGCACTGTGAGAAGATAAGAGTCCTTTATCCTCTCCGCCCATTCAAGGCCCAGGCCGGAAATCACGCGCCTGTACTCATCACCTTCTATCTTCCTGTACTCCTCTGCAATCTCACCAACAACAAGAACCATGGCATAATCGTACAGAGAGACAACCAAAGAAGCAATATAGACAACTCCTATCGACTTCAATAGGATTAATCAACCCCAGAATCCCATCAAAGTCTTTCAATTAAATAGCATTCGTAAATCATTATCATCTCATTTTCTTATCTTTTATTATGGCCTTTCATCCAAGTCGAACCTGTATAAATAAGGCAGTCTTCCTCAATGAAATCCTCAGCTATTTCTATACCTATGCCTGGGCTATCAGAAATTACATAATTTTCACCTTCAATTCTTTCATCTTCCCCAATTAATCTATTCCTAACATTCTGATTGCCAAAAGCAAATTCAAGCATTGTATCGTCATGAAGACATGATATTACCGCAGCGGAAAACGCTGTAGCGATCGGGCTTGTCGGATTATGGGGACGTATAATAATCCCATGCTCTTTAAGTGAATGATACAGCTTTATGAAATCACGAATCCGACCTATAAACTTTATATCTGGATTCATTATACGAAAACATCGATTGTCAGCTATTTTACGAACCTCAGTTTCAGAGATACAAGTTTCTCCTCCAGCAAATGTAAAACCATATTTTCTACTCAAATAATTTATAAATTCATTATTTTCATCCGTATAAGCCAATACATCTTCGATATACTCAAGCGGTAAGTCATCTTGTTTTAACTTATTGATAAATAATTCTGCAGATTGCTTATTAAATCTCTGATGACAATCAATAGCGACATTTCCACCATTCATTATGGTAAGAGCCATTTTAATACGTGAAACAGCATTGTTGATTTCCATCTGTAAAGCATCATCTGAAAATTCTGGAGAGAGCGTATCGAACGGTGCTATCTTGATGTTCTTAAATCCAAAATTATGTGCTTGGAGGATGTGCTCTTTTAGAATTCCATTATCACGATTTTTCCTCAATGCTCTATTTATATTCGCATATAATGGAATTGTTTTCTCAACTCCACCGAGAAAAGCGTATAAAGGAATCCCCATACTCCTTGTAAACAAATCTAACAAAGCTTGGTCTATACCACTAAGCACTGTTGATCTTGTGATTGAATGTTGTACCCTGACACAAGAATCCCAATTTGAAATTAAATCATAATCAAGATCTCTGCCCATCAATCCTTGCAGACAATTCCATGACAAATCAACAACAGGTTCAACATTGCAAGGAGCTGAGGATATTTCCCCATAACCACTAAGGCCGGAATCCGCAACTATTTCAATAAACATCCAATTTTCGAGTATTTCGTTAGATTTGATTATCCTGAATGTGTCTAGTTTCATAATGAGATTATTTCCGAGTAATACTCTTTAATATATTTGATGAACTTATTTTTATCTGATGAGATAAGAGTAAGTTCTTTATTAATTGCACCTAAACCAGCCCCAAATGAATCAATACCAAACTCTTTATATTCCCTTATCTGTTTAATATCTATTCCCACAACAAGGAATTCAAGGTTGTTGAATGGCTGCAGCAATGCTCTGACATACCCAGGGCTAAAAGTCATCACAGGAAACAGTTTTATGATATCAGCCCCGAATTCATGCGCCTGCATAATCTCAGTCGGACTGAAAGCTCCTGGGATTGATATCAGCCCTAAATCCTTTGTCCTATGAATAACAGATTTATCTACATTAGGTGAAATAATATATTTCGCCCCCAAAGCAAAAGCTCTATCAACATCATCAACAGACAGAACAGTACCAGCGCCAAGAAAGAACTGATCAGGATACTCCGTAGTCACAATTTCAAATATGCTGTGGAAGTCTTCCGTATTCAGTGTTATTTCCAAATTAGTTATTCCAGCCTCTTGTAGACATGCCAGGATAAATCTAATACGCGACAAAGGTATATTTCTTAAAATTACAGTAAGATTATTTCTGAATTCATTCATTTTCTACCTCTGCGGCTTTTGCAATACTTCTCTTCGCTTTAATCATGCTCATTGTATTTGCGATAATGATGAAGGCGGCAAAAAGGAAAATTATAATCGAAATTGGTCTTTTGAAGATATATATAAATGTTGGCATTTCCTTAGCAGCTGCAATAATCATGCTTCTTCGCAGATTCTCTTCGAGAGTTTTTCCCAGAATAAGCCCAAGCAAAACAGGAGCAATTGGAATTTTCACTTTCTTAAAAAATATTCCGACAAATCCAAAGAATATTGATAATGCAACATCAAACAGACTATTTCTGGAACTATATACGCCGATAACTGCGAATACTAAGATTGCAGAGACAAGATAATTTGTCTTGATTTTAAGAATCTTGGCAAATGCAGGTGCTCCTACAGCTCCCAAAACTATCATCATGATAGTAGCAATCAACATTCCCCACATGAAAACATACACACACCCTGAAGGATCCTCAAACAATGAAGGCCCTGGCTGTATACCTTTCATAGTCAATGCACCATAAATAATCGCAGATGTTGCAGAACCAGGAATTCCAAGGGATAACAATGGTACAAATGATCCACCGACAGCTGCATTATTAGCTGTTTCAGGAGCAATAATCCCATCAATATTGCCTTTTCCAAATGTTGCTTTGTCCTTCGTTGATCTACCAGCTTCACCATATGATACAAATGCGGCAATCGCTCCGCCCGTTCCAGGCAAGATCCCAACAATAACACCGATTATCGTTGACTTAAGGACAAGCCACCAGCGTTGTGCAATATTCTTAAGAGCAATCGAAACTTTAGTGCTGTTCAGCTTTTCTACAATTACTTTCTTATTTGAACTGGCCAGTGTAAGCATCTCTGTCATTGCAAACAAGCCAACAGATACAGGTATAAGCGGAATACCTCCCATCAACTCCGGTATACCAAATGTCAATCTTGTTGTTCCAACACTAAGAGTATCCATGCCTACTATTGAAAGGAGCAATCCTATAGCAACTGCTATAAAACCTTTTGCCGGACTGCTGCCAAGCAAGGACCCAATCACAGCAAGCCCAGCAAACGCAAGAAGGAACATTTCAGCTGGTCCGAATTGCAATGATATATCAACAAGAGCCGGTGTGAAGAAAATCATCGCGAATACGCCACATATACCACCTATACCGGAAGAGAATATAGAATAATATAGTGCTTCTTTTGCCCGTCCTTGCTTTGCAAGGGCACTACCATCAATCGCAGTGCAAGCAGCTTCTCCTGTTCCAGGGCAATTTATAAGGATAGCAGATATACTGCCACCATATGTTGCTCCCATATATATACCACCTAACAATAACAGGCTATCGGCAATGCCCATGTTATATGTAAACGGCAACAGCAAAGCTACACCAATCGGGCCACTCAATCCTGGAATTGCACCTACAATAATTCCAAGAACAACACCAAAAAAGGTATATAACAAAGTTGAGATATTGAATAATCCCAAAAGGATCTGAGTCAAAGTCATATCTGCCCTCTCGAATTAATAAAATCAATTACCTAATAACTCTGGGTATTCTTCAATCAATGATTCTATTGCTGTATATTTTTCATTAAACGCTTCCGTAGCTTCTGCAGCTGTCTTGAAAGAATACATCTCGTTCACTCTTTCCAAAGAAGCCTTAAAATCATCTGTATCAGAAGCTTCTCTCAATGCAGATTCCAGCTTTTGCACAACATAATCCGGCGTATCTGCAGGTACAAAGAAAATCCTCGTAGTTTCATTATTTATAACATCGTACCCACACTCTACCATTGTAGGAATATCCGGAAGCAAAGAAAATCTTTCATGGGAAGCGCACGCTATGGTTGTGCAACCATTCTCTTCTGCCTGGATACTTAATGATGGAGCAAGGAATCCTGCATCGACCTGTCCCCCAAGAAGAGCATTCAGGCTCTCAGGTCCTCCAGAAAATGGTACACACGTAAAATTTATATCTGCTTCAGAAGCAAGACTTTGCATTACCATTCTTTGGGCTGCAGATGATGTGGCAACAGTTACATTTCCAGGATGGCTTTTACAATATTCGACAAATCCATTCATTGTTCGTTCTCCTGCAAAGTCCTTTCCAAGTATAAGAACGTTGGTACTTGCATTCACAGATCCTATGAATTTCATTGAATCTTTTGTATAGCCAATATTAGATCCAGATAACAAATTTCCAATAGTCTCAAAGTCTGTGAGTACACCTATAGTATAGCCATCGCCCCGAGCATTCACCACTTCAAGATTACCAAGTGTCCCAGCCCCACCTTCTTTATTAACGATATTTATCGACTGACCAAGGATTTTTTCCATTTCAGGAGCAAGTATTCGTACCAATACATCTGTACCACCTCCCGCCTTAGCCCCAACATAAAGAGTAATAGGTTTCGTGGGATAATTCTCAGGCGACTCGCTTGCTCCTCCTGCATACACATTACATACAAGCAAACTAATCAAAATCATGACTGCGGCAAACTTTTTCATACCAAGCTCCTTTTTACACAACGATATTTAATCCATAACGACATGTTATAAAGATCAGAATTGAGAAGACTGCTGAATAAATAACAGAGACAATCAAATTTTTTTTAGATAAATCTCTTGTAACCAAGATGTTGACTATGAGAACAAATGGGAAGACAAAGAAATAAAAGCTAAGGACTTTCGTACCAAAATAAAGCAAGATAAGCAATCCAAGTATGATAAGCTCTCTTGCCTTATAAACAGGAAAAGGCATCTTGATTTCTTTGGTCTTGCCAACACTGCCATTGAATATAAGCAAAATACACATAGCCAGATACAGTGTGATGACAAAATAACTCAACAATGCACTATCAAAATTTGGAATAAGCAATATTTGCCAAAGGAGTATCAATCCAATAAAAAGGAAAACCACACCTGAGACTAAATCAATTGATGGCTTTTTCATGATAGAAACCATTTATTGCCTCCCTAACTTGTAACATATGTTATAAGTATTTTGAATTAAAAATCCCTATTGTCAAGTTTTTTATGTATTTGTTATGTTTCGTCTAAGATGTCTGGGAATTTTCAAATAACCGCTTCGTATTTCTTTCAAAAGATTTTGTCAACAACTCTTTCGCCAGTGAAACATCCCCTGACTTTATAGCAGCATATATTGATCTATGATTTTCAAGAGAATATCTGAAGTTTGAAGAGATACTACGAATATTCTGAAATTTGAGATAATCAATAAACAATTTTTTGTTCTGCTCCATAATTGCAATGAAAATTTTATTCCTGGAAGCTTTTATGATTGAATAATGAAATTTGTAATCTGCATCTGTATATTCATCACAATCATTTGCAGATGCTTCCATTAGTTTCAAGGAAGACTCAATCTCATCATAATCTTCTTTACATGCTCTTTGCACAATTAAATCAATAGAAGCTAACTCAAGAGCAGATCTAAATGCAATAATATCTAAATAATCCTCTTTTTCTATATAAATTTTTGTATCAAATGTTTCAGATAGCAACTTCCTCGCATCGTCAGCAACAAAAGATCCTTTCCCTTGATATGTTTCTATCAATGATTGTCCCTTCAATTGATTTATTGCAGAGCGTATACTTACTCTACTAACGCCAAATATCTTGCATAATTCAGCTTCAGAAGGGATTTTACTACCTTCAACCCACTCGCCATTTTTGATTTTATCTTTTATCTGGTTGTATATATCAACTGAACATGATGTCTTATTAATTTTCCTGAATTCCATAAATTATCCTTACAAAAGACCAGTCCTCTATTCCTGTAGCAAAAATCACAGATTTATAGGCATCACATTAACAATGGTTTTACAAATCTTTTGCTTTCTTGTCATCAAGCAGACAATTCCCTCCAATATTCATTCAATTCTGATAACATTATATACACCAAATCCAAGCAGCGAAATATACATAAGATTATGCAACTTTTTCAAATTGGAATCGATACGGTATTTACAATAACTGGAATAGATTAACAACAAGCAATCTAACTGCTACACTTTCAGCATGAACACCAAGAAAGCTGATTGGATAAACAAGCCATATATAGAGAAGAAGACGCTCCACTCAATCTCCGCAAAGGCAGATGGCAAGCATACTGTGCTCTTCGTAGTCGGAGAAGATGATGAGGTACGGCTATCTGCCGAGACTGCTCTGCCCCATGGATTCCTCATGCTGCATACCCCTGATGAATTCGTGCTGGTGAAAAATGGCATAATAGAAATTGCATTTGAAGATATTAAGGCTTCAATTCCTTTATCAGAACAATTGAATGAAATAACATTCAAGAAGGCTGGAAAGGAAATCACAATCAAAGCGGGGGGAAAGACACTGCTGTCGCTGCATAAGGATGCCTTCCTGACATCAGCTGCATTCGGCATCACATTTGAAGGCACGGGAGAGATTTATCTCGAGGTATTCTGAGCGCCGCTCATTTACACATGGCTTTGTTGGATGGTATCATTCAGCATCTCTAAAGTTCCCTTTGAAAGGAATGTAAGGAAGGTAATATGGAAAACAAGGAAGAAAGACCTCTGAACTTCATCGAGAAGATCATCGAGGATGACCTGAAAGCCGGACGCGTGCCAAACGACACTATCGTTACGCGCTTTCCACCAGAGCCTAATGGCTATCTGCACATAGGGCACATCAAATCAATCTGCATCAATTTCGGACTGGCGGAGAAATACAACGGCATCTGCCATCTTCGCCTTGATGACACGAACCCGGAGAAGGAAGACCAGGAATACATCGATTCCATCAAGAGCGACATCCACTGGCTCGGCTTTGACTGGGGCAAGCATGAATACTATGCCTCTGACTACTATGACCAGCTCTACCAGATCGCGCTCAAGCTCATAAAGGAAGGCAAGGCCTATGTGGACTCGCTTTCGGCAGAGCAGATGAAGGAATACAGGGGAACGCTCACAGAGCCTGGCAAGGACTCTCCTGACCGCAACAGGCCGATCGAGGAGAACCTGGATCTCTTCGAACGCATGAAGAACGGGGAGTTCCCAGAAGGAACATACACGCTCAGGGCGAAGATAGACATGAAGAGCCCTAACATCAACATGCGTGACCCTGCCCTCTACAGGATCAAGTATGCAGACCATCCAAGGACAGGCAAGAAGTGGTGCATCTACCCGATGTATGACTTCACCCACCCGATCTCTGATGCGATAGAGGGAATCACCCACTCAATCTGCACCCTTGAGTTCGAAGATCACAGGCCAGCCTATGACTGGGCGACAAGCATCGACGGAATCGACCACACGCCTCATCAGTATGAGTTTGCAAGACTGAACATAAACTACCTTCTGATGAGCAAGAGGAAGCTTCTCTACCTTGTAAAGAACAACCTTGTATCAGGCTGGGATGATCCTAGGATGCCCACAGTCTCCGGCATAAGGAGAAGAGGATACTCGCCTGAAGCCATGAAGGACTTTGTATCCAGGGTCGGTGTCGCAAAGGTCGAAGGAGTTGTTGACTACTCACTCATGGAGTTCTGTGTCAGGGAGGATCTGAACAAGCGGGCAAAGAGGCTCATGGCCGTGCTTGACCCAGTGAAGCTCATAATAGACAACTATCCAGAGGGCAAGATCGAATACTTCGAGGCGGAGAACAATCCTGAAGATCCAGAGGCAGGCACGCATAAGGTTGCCTTCACTCGTGAGCTTTATATCGAGCGGGAGGACTTCATGGAGAATCCTGTGAAGGGGTACCACAGGCTCTATATAGGAAATGAGGTAAGGCTGAAGCATGCTTACTATGTAACTGCCACATCGGTGGAGAAGGATACCGAAGGAAATATAACAGCAATACATGCGACCTACGATCCAGAGTCAAAAGGCGGCACTACCCCTGACGGAAGAAAGGTGAAAGGCACAAGCCACTGGGTCTCCGCATCTGAGTGCATAAGCGCAGAGGTAAGGCAGTATGACAAGCTCTTCAAGGCAGAGAATCCTGGAGCGGCAACCGGAAACTATCTGGATGACCTCAATCCTGATTCGCTGATAATCATCAGGGATGCGAAGATCGAGAAGGAAGCTGCAACTGCAAAGCCTGGGGACTATCTGCAGTTCATCCGCAATGGCTACTACATGGCAGACAGCCGTGACAGCTCTCCTGAGCATCTTGTATTCAACAGGACAGTCACGCTGAAGGACTCATGGTCCAAGATGAAGCAGAAGATGGGACTATAATAAGTC
>CASFMA010000022.1 GCA_949295675.1 uncultured Spirochaetales bacterium
TCCATTGATGATATAGCAGCCATGACAGCATCGGCCTTTGCCTTCTCTATCACGATCATGAGTATCTCCTTCTCAGGGACAAGGGGGGCGCCGAAGAACTTCACATCATCCTCAGTGCTTGTGCCATGCGCGTTGATGACAGTGCCACCCTTGGCACCGGCCTTCCTCGCCACCGCCATGATATCATCGCTGTATCCTTCCTCAGCTATTACCTCTATAAGCCTCCAGCCAGAATCCATACTTCCCTCCTCATCATCAATTATCATGGCAAGACCTTTCACATGAGAGCCCTTGACTGCGCTGAGTATGCGTTCCGCATCATCATCCTTCACGACAGAGAACAAGACCTCTTTCATGGTGTCGCCTATGCCAAGTGCGGCAAGGATGGTATTGGATGCAGTACCGCGTGCAAGGCATACAGTACCTCCCGGCGCGCCTGCTCCGCGCGCAGCTCTCATAGCTTCCTTGGCCTGTCCTTTCATCACGATAGAAATCAGCATGCAGGAATCCATCACTTGCCTCCATCTTTTCTGTTGACAGTCCTCTGATATACGATACCAAGCACCTCGATAAGAAGAATCGGCATCATGGCTATCATGGCTATCATCCCGAATGACGCAGATGCCGAAGAGCCTGACGAGGCACCGATCGCAAACGGGAGAAGGAACGTGGAGCTCATGGGACCTGTCGCAACCCCGCCTGAATCAAAGCCGATCGCAGAGAACAGCCCAGGTGTCTTTATCATCAGCAGCATGATTATAAGATAACCCGGAAGTATAAATGTCCATATAGATAATGAATGAACTGTCCTTATAAGCGCAAGGACAACTGCAAAGCCTACCCCAAGGGCAAGCGTGAAGAGCATCACCTTCTTCGAGATCCTGCCCGCGCTGGCATCCTCGACCTGCTCGGTCAGGACCATCACGGCAGGCTCAGCAAGCACTACAGCAAGGCCCAGGATGAAGCCAACAATATAAAGCATGGCAGGATTGACTGCACTCAGCGCCGCTCCAAGCTCGGATGCGACATCCGAGAATGAGTATTCGACGCCTGTGAAGAATATGACGATGCCAAGATAGGCATATACAATACCGAAAGCGACTCTGATGGTCTCGGTATGAGGCATCTTGATGACGAATATCTGCATAAGGACGCACACAACAAGGAGCGGCAGCAGCGATACACCGACATCAACGAGCTTAGATGCCATAAGCGGCCACAGCGAAAGAGCAGCCTCACTATCGCCTCCAGCGACCGCGACAGTGTCACCTGATGAGAGGAGGCCTAGGACAAGCACGGCGACTACAGGGCCTATGGAGCTCAAGGCAACATACCCGAACTCCGACTCCGTGTCATGCTTCCTCAACGCGGCGACACCCATGCCAAGAGCCATTATGAACGGCACGGACAATGGTCCTGTTGTGGCTCCTCCTGAATCAAATGCGACAGATACGAAGAAATCATCATTGAAGGCGGCAATTGCGAATATGACGGCATATGATGCGAACAATATGACCTTCATAGGAAGATGCAGGACTGTACGCGCCATCGACAGGGAAAGAAAAACGCCGACGCCTATCGCTATCGCCCAGACGAACACAGTCGTGTCAACAGATGGATTGGCACGCTTCACCTGCTCTGCAAGGACCTGCACATCGGGCTCGGGAATCGTTATGATCATCCCAAGGATGAATGCCGCGGCTAGCATTATCATGAGAGAACGGCTTCTTGTAAGAGATGCACCGATCCTGTTTCCTATCGGCAGGAGGCCGACATCAACGCCAGACAGGAACAGCGTGAGGCCTGCAATGACCAGGACTGATGAGAAAAGGAAGCGCCCAAGCTCCAAGGCATCCATAGTCCCGAGGATCAGGGATGCCAGTGTCGCAAGCACCACGATAGGCAGCACTGATATAATCACTTCCTTCAGCTGTCTTACAAGATTCATCTTCTTTTCCTATATAGAATATAATACAGATTGTCGGGAAATAAGAAAGCCGATGTGGCTAAAATTTAGACAAATAACATCATATGTCCTTAAAAACTGTGCGGAAAATATAAATTACTGCTGTATACTGTTCTTATGAAAGAAATCGTCCTCGATGGCCTCTGGAGCGCAGAGGCAAGAAAGCTTGATGATAATCCTTCGATAAGAAAAGGTGACCACTTCGCAATCGTAATCCCCGGAGAGATCAGAACCGCGCTTGTCCATGCAGGGATAATAACCAATCCGGACATAGGCCTTAACGCAGCGGAGTCGCTATGGGTTGACAATGCGGAGTGGACGCTCAGGCGTAAGTTCTCAGCAGAGGGAAAGAAGATAGCCTGCTACAAAGGGCCTGAGGCTGTGATAAACGGCAGGAATGTGTCTGGAAGCTCGATCATCACAGGCCTCATCAGGAAGGGCGACAACTCAATCGAGGTTGAATGCGGCAGCTCTGTACCATCAGGGATGAGGATATTTGAGACAGATGATATATCGATAATCTCCCTCAGCGCGCGATCTGAGGAATCAGAAGACGGGAGCTGGACGGTGAAGGCATGCTTCTCCATCCTTAGCGCAGAGGACGGGGATGTGGCTGTCACGGCAGATCTCCATGGGCAGGTACAGACTGCTGCTGTGAAAGCTGCAAAGGGAATCTCGGACCACACGTTATCGATCAAGGTCGAATCTCCTGAGCTATGGCATCCGAACGGATATGGCTATCCGCATCTTTACCAGCTGTCGCTATCAGCTGGCTCCTCCAAGGCTAACTGCCTGGTATCGCTCCGCAAAGAACGCAAGATATTCGAGAAAGGCGCCATATTCGAAGCGCTCCCAGCAGATGCCGGTATATATGAGTATGAGCATCTGGCAAAGAGCATGGCTGAAGCCAACATGAATGTCCTGTACACCAGGGATGATGGAGCGAAGATGCTTCATGAGGCAGCAGAGCGCTATGGGATATATGTCAGGAAGATGCCGAACCTCGCATCGATAGACGTGATAGAGATCTTGCCGTCCCCTCCTTCGATAAGCACAGTGCTGACGTTCGCGCCGCTGAGGGCAGACCTCTCCCTCTCCTCTCCAGTGATGGAGGCGCATGAGGAAAGGCCTGGCGTCTGCCGTGAAATCGAGGATATGGCGGTCAAGAACTTCGGCCTGCCTGGGACATTCGAGAAGGGAACATATCTTTCTGAGCTTCACGCAGCGCTTGATGCCGCGGACAAGGTATCAAGGATAAGGGCCAGAAGGAGCGCGGAAGGGATAATCCTCAGCAAGCTCAATGACAACAAGCCGCAGATTGCAGGGACGCTTATGGAGAACCATGGCAAATGGAAGATACCGATGTATGCCGCGCGTCTGTTCTTCGCTCCGGTATGTCCTCTTATGTTCATTGAAGATGATCAGCTCTTCATCTATGCCGCAAACGATACAGATGAGGACGTGAAGGCAGAGCTTTCCCTGAAGTTCCGCACCTTCTCAGGAAAGAAGAAGGACAGCAGGGAGTATCCGGTTGCCGTGAAGGCCATGAGCTCAGCGCTTGTCGACTCCTTCCCTCTTTCATGGCTGAAACGCGATGAGATATTCTGCTATGCGAAGCTAAGCACCAAGAATCTCCTGAGGGAGAGGAACCTTCTTCTCACATCATACAAGGAAGCGAAGCTTGCAGATCCGGCAATCAGATGGGAATGCAGGAAAACAGGGCAGCGCACCATAAGCATAAAGCTCAATGTCGACAGGCCCGCGTTCTATGTGACTCTTAATGCAGGGTCCCTCAAGGGAATCTTCTCTGACAATATGATATCAGTGCGGCCATCCGCGGAGAAGACGGTACTGTTCCGCTCTGATGATGATATCACGATCGAGGAGTTCGGAAAGAATCTGAAAGTCTATGACCTGTACAGTGCGATGCACTGACGCAAAAGGAGAAATATGACCGAATATTCAATGCTTTATCCGGAGAATACCAGCACAAGGATGGCTATCAGCCTTGATGGCATGTGGAAGTTCGCGATCGACTGGAACGAAGAAGGCGATAAAGAGTGCTGGAGAAACGGTATCCCCGGCAATGACACCATACCAGTGCCGGCAAGCTTCCAGGATTTCTATACAGACAAGGAGACAAGGGAATTCACAGGAGATGTCTGGTATGAGGATGATGTGGTCATACCATCTGCGATGGAAGGCAGCCGTACATTCCTGCGTTTCTCGGCAGCGACGCATAGAGCTGTCGTATATATCAACGGGGAGAAGGCGGGAGAGCACGAAGGAGGCTTCCTTCCTTTCCTTGTGGACATCTCCGAGAAAGCACGGTACGGGGAGCATAACAGGATCGTCGTAAAGGTGAACAACGAGCTTACTGAGACGAATATACCATGCGGGCGTACGATACGACTTGAGAACGGCAGGAAGATGTCAAAGCCGTATTTTGATTTCTACAACTACTCAGGGCTCCAGAGATCGGTGCACCTTCTTTCGATTCCACGCTCCAGCATAGCAGATATCGACCTCACATATTCCATAGACGGCAGCAATGCGGACATCACCTACTCAGTCAGGACCGAAGGCAATGGCAGCATAAGGATCATCCTTGAAGATGCCGAAGGAGCTGTCGCCGCTGAAGCTGAAGGAAAGAGCGGAGTGCTGCATGTGGCCGACGCGCATCTATGGAATGTCAGGGACGCATATCTCTACAGGCTCAGGATCCTGCTGTCAGACGGCGGCAGGCTGCTCGACTGCTATGAGATGGAGATCGGAATCAGGACAGTCGAGATCTCAGGCACAGACATCCTTATAAACGGGAAGAGCGTGTATCTCAAAGGCTTCGGGAAGCATGAGGACAGCGACATAGTCGGCAGGGGCTTCAGCATAGGCGTCATGAAGAGAGACTTCGAACTGATGAAATGGATCGGGGCGAACTCATTCAGGACCTCCCATTATCCTTATGACGAGGAGATCTACAGGGAAGCTGACAGGGAAGGTTTCCTCATAATAGATGAGGTCCCGGCTGTAGGCCTCTTTGAAAGCCTCGTTAATTTCCTGGATGCCGGAACTGGAAAGGGAGCGTCATCGTTCTTTGCAAAGGAGACGACCCCTGCCCTTCTCAAAGCGCATCTCAAGGCTGTTGATGAGATGATCGCAAGGGACAAGAACCATCCATCTGTCATAGCATGGAGCCTCCTGAACGAACCAGAATCGAAAGATGAGCACAGCGTGCCATACTTCACCGAAGTATTCGCAGAGGCAAGGAAGGAAGATCCACAGCGAAGGCCATGCACGTTCGCCATGGAGGTGAGCTCCGGTCCTGACACATGCAGATGCCACCATCTCTGTGACTTTATAGAGCTGAACAGATACTATGGCTGGTATATCAAAGGCGGCTATGAGATAAGCGATGCAAGAGAGGCATTCCGCCGCGAGATGGACAGATGGAAGGAAAAGAACCTCAACAAGCCGTTCATATTCACTGAATATGGCGCGGACACAGTAGCATCAGAGCACAAGCTTCCATCAGTGATGTGGTCGCAGGAGTATCAGGAAGAGGTGCTTGATATGCTGCATGGCATCTTTGATTCATACGATTTCGTCAAGGGCGAGCAGATATGGAACTTCGCGGACTTCCAGACAACAGAGGGCCTTATGAGGGTAAATGGGAACAAGAAAGGCGTCTTCACCCGTCAGAGGCAGCCTAAAGCCGCAGCTTATCTGCTGAAAAGAAGATGGGAAAGTCTCCCCTCCGACTACAAAGGCTGAGGTGGCTGAAGCAGGCGCTTCCTCATAAAGCATCCAAGGCATCAACCTTTCCCGGCATGGAAATCCATAGCCGGGAAAGTTCTTACTGCCAATACGCAGATCTTTGCACACAGTTTTCGCATACATGATTGCTGCAAGACACGCAGAGGAGATGACAAAAAGAGCGGAGGATGCTATTATTTTATTGACGATGCGTCAGAATATTGCAAAGGCGCTGCGATGCCGAAGCACAGCAGGAGGAATGATCTATGAAATCAAAAGTCTATTTTACCCGCGACTTGACACCTGAAAAGGTCGTGGAAGCCTATGACAAGCTTGGAATCACGCTGACTGGCAAGGTTGCAGTGAAGATACATTCAGGGGAGCAGGGAAACCAGAACTACCTCCATCCTGAGTTCTGGAAGCCGATGGTAGATAAGGTCCATGGCACCATAGTCGAATGCAACACAGCCTATGGCGATGCAGCTGGAGGAGTCAGGGACAACACTGAATCGCACTGGAAGCTTCTTGAGGAGCATGAATGGACAAAGTACTTCGACGTTGACCTCATGGATGCTGAAGGGCCAGATGTGGTATGGCAGATTCCGAACGGGAAGGTGCTGAAGCAGAACCTTGTCGGCAAGGATATAGTGAACTACGATTCGATGCTTGTCCTCGCCCACTTCAAAGGCCATCCGATGGGAGGCTATGGCGGAGCTCTCAAGCAGCTTTCGATAGGATGTGCAAGCCGCGCGGGAAAAGCCCTAATCCACTCTGCAGGAAAGACCGATGACAGGTTCGATACATGGAAGATGCACGCAAGCCCGGTGGAGTTCCCGGAAGCCATGGCAGATGCCGCCGAAAGCGTGGTAAATCACTTCAGTGGCAGGATTGCGTTCATAAATGTAATGAAGAATCTCTCTGTGGACTGCGACTGCTGCGTCGTGGCAGAGGATCCCTGCATGAAGGATATCGGAATACTGGCCTCGCTTGATCCAGTTGCCATCGACCAGGCCTGCATAGATCTCGTGATGAACAGCGATGATCCGGGAAAGGAGCATTTCATGGAGAGGGTCAACAGCCGAAACGGCATCCACACGATCGAAGCGGCAGCGGCTCTTGGATTCGGCTCCCGGGAATATGAGCTGATAGAGTTCTGAGAAGAGCGTGGGATTATATACCGCAGCTCTAGGCCTGCGGTATATTTTCATGCCCTGGCAGCATGCAATCATTGATATGGCTCGCGGAATTTTTTATATTTTCTTTGCAATTTTACCTTCCAAAACACTTTAACTGAAAAAAAGAAAGCATTAATGTGTTGAATCATGAATACACTTGTTATAGTACTGATTGCTGCTGTATGTCTTATAGCAGCATATGCGCTCTATGGAAGATGGCTGGCAAGGAAATGGGGGATCGATCCTAAGGCAAAGACTCCAGCCGTTGTACATAATGATGGGCAGGATTATGTCCCGACAGACGGATGGACGGTATTTGCTCATCAGTTCTCATCAATAGCCGGTGCAGGTCCTGTGACAGGAGCTATACAGGCTGCTGTGTTTGGATGGGTTCCTGTATTCCTGTGGATTGTCATCGGTGGAATCTTCTTCGGTGCGGTCACGGATTTCGGTGCTCTCTACGCCAGCGTGAAGAACGATGGAAAGTCAATGGGGCTTCTCATAGAGAAGTACATCGGAAAGACCGGACGCAAGCTCTTCCTTGGTTTCTGCTGGCTGTTCTGCCTCATCGTCATTGCGGCATTCGCCGACATGGTCGCAGGGACATTCAACGCCTATACAGTCATAGATGGAGCTGAGACGCTTGTCGATGGCGCCACGGTAAACGGAGCAGCGGGAAGCATCTCCATCTTCTTCATCATATTCGCTGTCGTAGTCGGTCTTATACAGCATAAGATGAAGTTCACGGGATGGAAGGAGATTGTCCTCGGGCTTGTATTCACAATCCTATCATTCATCTGCGGAATGAATCTTCCTATCCTGTGGGGAAAGGACGCATGGGTATGGTTCGCATTCGGCTTCATCTTCGTAGCTTCTGTGCTTCCTATGTGGCTTCTCATGCAGCCAAGGGACTTCATGTCCACATTCATGTTCGTCGGGATGATCCTCGGCGCGGTGCTTGGCCTCATATTCGCACATCCGACAATGAACCTCCTGCCGTTCACAGGCTTCCAGAATGCGCAGCTCGGCACGTTGTTCCCTATTCTTTTCGTTACAGTCGCATGCGGTGCTGTATCAGGATTCCATAGCCTCGTATCATCAGGCACATCCTCAAAGACGGTCTCGAACGAGAAGGACATGCTCAAGGTCGGATACGGCGCGATGATACTTGAAAGCCTTCTTGCCGTCATAGCGCTCTGCGTTGCCGGAGCAGCAGCTGCAGCAGATGGCACACCTGTCGCGGGAACTCCTTTCCAGATCTTCTCATCAGGAGTTGCTGGGTTCCTGGAGATGTTCGGCATCCCTGTCTATGTGGCCCAGAGCTTCATGACGATGTGCGTATCCGCACTTGCCTTCACAACGCTTGACTCAGTCGCACGTATTGGCCGCATGTCATTCCAGGAGCTTTTCAGCGTCGATGACATGAAGAGCGCAGCGCCATGGAGGAAGGTCCTGTGCAACAAGTACTTTGCAACCCTCATCACGCTTGTGTTCGGATACATACTCACACAGGTCGGGTATTCCAACATCTGGCCGCTGTTCGGAAGCGCTAACCAGCTCCTCAGCGCACTTGTGCTCATCACGCTCTGTGTATTCCTCAAAGTCACTGGAAGAGAGCTCAGGACTCTTGTTCCTCCATTTGTCATCATGCTGATCGTGACGTTCTCCGCGCTCGTCCAGAGATTCATCGCGCTTGTAAGCGCTTTCTCTGCAGGAACCGGCGTATTCATGGTCGAAGGACTCCAGCTTATAGTGGCTGTGCTTCTGATGGTGCTTGGCATAACGATCGTCATCACATCAGGAAAGGAACTGATAAAGGCAAAGAAAGCCTGAGCGAAAAGGAGCTGCCGCGCGCAGCTCCTTCTTCTTTACCTTACAGGTACCTTAAGCACTATCTTGCCTACCTCGATCTGCCTGTCAGCCATGCACCGTGGCTTATGCGCATCTTCAGGAGAGAGGATTATGAAATCGCCTTCCGCAAGATATACCTTGCTGCAATGCTCAGGCTCCGCGAAGAATACTATGTCGCTGTCCTTGTCATACGGAACAGCCACGGAAAGCCCATCCCTGCTGCACACCCCGCACACCTCGCTGCCCTTCACGATGTACTGTATGTCGAAATAGTCCTCATGGGCTTCGAACTTGTTCTCATCCCACAGAAATGATGTATATCTCTGAACGCTTGCCCTCACGTCATTGTCAAGCTCAAGCCAGCCAAGGGGAAGATCTGCAAGATCATTTCTCTTCAGGAACTCAAATGCGGTGCGGAATCCCGGGGATGTGTAATCATATCTATACTCAGAACCGTTTCTCAAAGCTATCATGGCAGCCTCCTATTTCCTGTTTCTCTCTTCCAGCGCGTGTATGCAATGGACAACCATATCATGATAAGGAACAGCTATGCCCTGCTCCTTCGCGGCCTCGACGACAGCCCCGCTTATAGTATCAACCTCGCTTCTTCGGCCATCCCTGATGTCTGCATATATCGATGTATAGCCATCAGGGGCGTTGACAAGGACAGCCTCGACATCATCTATGACTTCCTTCAGGTCAAAATCCAGGCCCAGCGAAGACGCTACTGTGACAGCTTCCTCGCATAGTTTCCTCATAAGGTAATCTGCATCGGGATTGCTGTGTATGAAGCCAAGCGGCACCTGGAACAATGCAGTAAGGGAAGAAGCGGCTGTATTTGTGAACATCTTCTTCCATATCTGCCTCTGCACATTGTCTTCCGTGACACAGTCAAAGCCACATTCCGAGAACTGCCTGGCAATGCCTGATATGGATGACGAGCTGCCATCAAGCAAGCCTATGCTGGTGATTCCTGATCCTCCATGGCTGGCAAATGCCGGTTCGATGACCGATGAGTTATGCTGTGTGGATCCGATTATGACGTGTCTTCTGTCCGCATGCTTCAGCAGCCGGGCCTCATGCCCTGCACCATTCTGCAGCGTCATGAGATATGTATCAGGCCCTATCAGATGCTTGTTGGCATCAAGTGCCGCGGCAGTGTACATCGACTTGACGAAGACGATGATCAAGTCCTGAAAGCCAAGCGATGAAGAATCTGCATAAGCTTTTGGATGATATATTCCGACACTTCCATCCTTCTCCCTTATACGTACGCCGCTTTCATTGATCGCATCGACCACATCCTTGCTGACATCGACAACGGACACATTATTGTGCTTTGATAGATAACCGCTGAAAAGAGCACCCATAGCTCCAGCGCCGAGGATAGTTATGTTCATTGTCTCCTCCGAAAAGATCCGGCAATGCCTAACATAAAAAGAAGCATCCCGCAGGATGCTGCTTCATCAATCATTCGACAAAGGGATGATTATCTCTTCAAGGACATCTATCAGCGCCTGATAATCCCCATCCAGAGCAGCGACATTCGCCTCCAGGAAATGGTCAGGATCAGCACTGCCCCAGCCTATCTCATATCCAGCCTTCAGGCTCATGGAATGGAAGAAGAATCTTGTAGCCCTGCCATTTCCGTCCATGAAAGGATGCAGAGCCTCCATCTCTCCCATGTAATAGGCAAGCGCATTTATATAATCATCCATGTCACCGATGTTCCTGAGATAATTCTCGTCCCTGAGCTTAGAGAAAAGGGCTTCGGCAGAGCTCTCTATATACTCTGGCTGGCAGAACTCGGAATGCTTGTTGCGTACAGAGCGCCTTATCATCCCGGCCGATGGGTAGATATCCCCGAAAAGCTGTGAATGAACCGCTTTCAGATAATCAAAATTGAAAGGCATGTCAGGAGATTGCAGAAGAAGCTCCGCGGTCCTTATTGATGATATGTACTTATCGATGACCTTGAGGCGAGGACGGTCCTTGATGCCAAAATAATTGACTATGCACCTGGTGCCAGGATAGCGCGACATCTCATCAACGCCGGCGAAATCTACAGATTCGAGCCCTTCTTTCCTTATATATGAAGCTACTGCGTTATCAGCTTTGACATCTCCTTCAAGTATGCCGGTGAATGTCTTTTCCAGTTCGTCTGTAAGAGTCTCACCATCAGCTTCGATGGTGAATTTAAGATAGTCGAGGCTGATAGCCAGCCGGTCGTTATTCATAGTCTAAAAAGCACCTCTGCAAATCACGGACTCATCCCCCTGAATCCGGTTTTCTCTGATTATAGCAAAAAACACGCAAGGGGCAATAGATATCTTCCCTCAGAGGACCTTCTCAAACAGCATAAATGGCTGAGGTTCGACAGAATCATAGAAGAGGGTGAACGTACCGAGATAATCATAGCCAGATGCGAGGAACAAAGCCTTTGATGGCGCATTCTGTAGTATGACGTCAAGCCGTACAGCCTTCATTCCATTCGCCCTTCCATCATCCTCGACAGCGGCCACTAGCTTCCTCCCGACACCTTTCTTCTGATAATCAGGATGTATGCCCAGCGTATGTATGAAGAATACCTCATCATCTGCAGCATCTGCTTTCCAAGGCGCTGTCTCATACCCAGGAGCCTTCACATGATTGCGTATGATGGAACCGACGATCCTATCGCCATCAAGGGCAATGATGACCTCGCCCTTTCCAACCTCAGCCCCCACTGTCGCCTCCGTAGGATACACTCCCTTTGTCCATTTAGGGGATGTAGGGCAAAACTCCTGCTGGTCGATGATCATATCATAGAGTATTCCAAGTTCCTTTATGTCTTTCTTCTCTGCTTTCCTTACAGTTATTTCCATACATCCGAATCTAGCATAAAGCAAAACGGCAAAAAAGAAGGCTGTCCCGAAGAACAGCCAACTTTCCTGAAATCAGTGATCTCAGAATGTGAATCCAAGCACGATATCCCCAGAGAAGAGGTGATATCCATCCGTGAAGCTATCCTTAGATGGCACATACCTGTATCCGCCTTCGATACCGAGCGAGAAGAGGTCTCCCATGTAGAACCTTACACCGATAACACCTGAGAGATAGTAGCCAAGGCTGAACCAATCGCTTTCGCCTTCTATGATATTTCCGTAGATAATAGAACCTTTATCTGAAATAGGCATTCCAAGTCCTGCACCTACGCCAAGATAGATAACAGCTGGATCGAATGTCATATCGAGCATAAGCTTGAGATCCAGAGAGAGATCAGCCATATAGTTATTGACATCAAAGTAATCAAGCGCATCTGGAAGATCCCATGGGTCATCGCCTCCCGCCATAAAGTCCGCTGTCAAATCAGTCCTGAGTCCTATGCCGAAATGATCGCCGATCTGAGCGAGATTAGCAGCATCGAAAGCAAGACCAAATTCACCCAAGAAGCCTTTAACAAATCCAACTGGTGAATCCTGCATCCAGAAATCAAATTGACCATCCTGCTGCGTTGCTGGGAATGTTGCTCCAAGCTTTATAAGAAGCGAGAGCGCAAGCTCATTTGGCTTCTCTGCGATAGCTGATGGGGCAATCGGGGCAAGAGGTGCAACGACTACAGGTGCCGGCTCTTCAACAACTGGCTC
>CASFMA010000023.1 GCA_949295675.1 uncultured Spirochaetales bacterium
AGTCAATTTAACGTATTTGCCCAATATAGGCAAGAGATATAGATGATATAAATTGAAAATACAATTTGTTATATTAATAACTTAAAGTTCATAAAATAACAAACATAAAGCAAAAGTACTTGCATATATACCCCAAAACAATTAATCTTCGCGGTACGAGGGCATTTGTAGAATGGATAAGAAGTTCAAAGTAGCAGTTATTGGCGCGACCGGTGCAGTTGGCCAGGTCTTCATGTGGATGCTTTCAGATCATCCTTGGTTCGAGCTTAGCTATGTAACGGCTTCCGCGGCCAGAGTAGGGCAGAAGTATGCGGCAACCGTTCATTGGGTCATGCCTTTTGAGATGCCTGACTCGATCTGTGATATGGAGGTCAAGGAATTCAATCTCAAGGCCATGAAGGAAGAAGGCGTGCAGATTGTCTTCTCAGCGCTTCCGGCGGCAGTCGCCCGCGAGGCTGAGCCGCAGCTCAGAGCAAATGGCTTCTATGTGTTCTCGAATGCAGCCGCGATGCGTTATGACAAGGATGTCCCTATACTCATCCCAGAGGCGAATTCAGAGCAGCTTGAGCTTATAAGGGAGCAGGGATATCCGCAGACAGGATTCTGCGTTACCAATGCGAACTGTGTCACGACAGGCCTTGCTATGGCTTTGGCACCGCTGAGGAAGTTCGGCATCAAGACTATAACCATCAACAGCTATAAGAGTGTGTCAGGCGCAGGCTATCCCGGGCTTTCATCATTTGATATCACGGATAACTGCATCCCTTATATAGGCGGAGAGGAGGAGAAGATCGAGAAAGAGGTCAAGAAGATCCTCTCCATTGATCCTGATGTATACGCATATACTGTGCGCGTTCCTGTCATGTTCGGCCATCTTGAGACCATATGGCTTGATTTCGAGAAGGATGTCGAGACCGATGATATAATCAAGGCCTGGGCTGATTTCAAGGAGGCATCAGACCTTCCTTCGACACCTGCCCAGCCTATTGAGTACTCTGCCGCACCGACATTCCCGCAGCCTAAGTATGCGTTCTGGGGCAATCCGAAAGGCATGGTTGTATACACAGGCAGGCTTAAGAAGAAGAACGGAAAGATCGGCTTCGTGCTTCTTGTCAACAACATCGTCAAGGGAGCCGCAGGCGGATCCATACAGAACGCAGAGGCTTTCGTGAAGAGGTTCGGCCTTATCTGACTATAGTCATACAGTCATAAACAGATACGATATAGCGCCGTTCATTCTGCCTTATATGGTGGATTGAATGGCGTTTGCATTCACTGCATGGCAGTCCAAGCGAGTCATGCCTGTAACAGCTTCTCGAGATGAAGAGCGGCATGTGATAGCCATCTACAGCTGTAGGCGTGAATGGCCATGGCTTCTCATATCCATCCCTCTCCACCCAGAGATAACCTCCGATGAGCGATGGCACTTCTTCCTTGAGAAGTTTTGCAGCTTCCCTGTTTGACAGATACAGATAGATGTCCGCGAAATACTGGAACTGGGGATTCTCCTTTGCGAATTTCACATCCCCGATATTATTCAGCCCGATGATCGGGGAGGGTAGTGCGGATGCTGTTTCCTTCATCTTGGCGAATACACGCTCCTCGTCGAACTTGACGGGAGGGAATGACAGATATGTCCGGCCATCTATCAGCCGGCCTTCTGTGTTCCATGGGAAGATCCCGTCATCAAGCAGCTGCCTGGCAGGAAGCAATGCTGTCTCTGTGTTCTCTATGCCGGGTTCGTATCCTTCCTTCTCGTCGGGAAGCGCAGCATATTGCTCCAGGAACTCGCGGCGTATCCTCTTCAGATCCCTCGGGTTGATGTATACCCCCTTGCTTCCATGTATCTTCGTAGGGGAAAGCACGTATTCAGCATCTGAGGCCGACATGCACTTCTCTATTGATCTCTCCGCATCTTTTTCAGACTCTGATACCTCCGCTGCGAAGGACCGTGAGAACCTTTCTGTGCTTATCTTGATGGCATCATGCAGAACAGTGATCTCTGCCGGTATCCTTTTCCTTGCTTTCGGGATGTCCGTGGATACCTTCCTTATATTCATCGCGCTGTCAGAGATCATCCTCAGTTCCGTTCCTTTCGGGATCGATACAGCTTCAGGGAGCGATAGTATGTATCTTCTGCCTTCAGACATCGTGATTCGTGCGGAGAACTTGAATGGCGATGCCAGCTCATCTGGCTGAAGAAGCACCATGAGTCCATCCCTGTCCTTTATCTTCATATCGCACTGGACAAGGAGCTTGCTTCCTCTCTGGTCAAGCACAACCCCTGCATGTATTCCATTGTGCCCTGTGTAAGGGCCGGTGAGAAGATTCCTGTGGCCAGGGCCTGCTCCCCGCAGATAACCTTCCGAGTGCGACCGCTGGAACGATAGCGCGGAAGCTTTCCTGTATTCTGCTTCATCCTTGCCATCGATGAGTGCCCTGTAGTATCTGGCAACCGCGTCGACGTATTCAGGCCCTTTCAGCCGGCCTTCAACCTTCAGGCTGTCAATTCCTATTTCCTCAAGCTCCATGACATATGATCCTGCATCGAGATCCTTCAATGAGAATGGATAGAGCCTCCTGCCGCTTTCCTCATCTGTGAACCACGTACGGCAGATCTGCGCGCATGAGCCCTCGTTGGCAGAGCGCCCGGTTATCTCATGCGATGCCATGCAAAGCCCCGAGAAGCCATAGCACATCGCTCCATGTATGAACACCTTCAGCTCGATGTCAGGGCATGCGTTCCTTATATTCCTTATCTCGTCAAGCGTAAGTTCCCTGGATAACACGACTCTCTCGAAGCCAAGGTCCTGCATCTCCCTGACTCCGCTTATGGTATGCACTGCAAGCTGCGTTGATCCGTGAAGCGGCAGGGACGGAAAGCTTTCCCTCATGATCCTTGCAACTCCCAGATCCTGGGTTATGATCCCATCTGCTCCGATGTCCGCGATATCCGAAAGAAGCGAATGCACATCAGCAAGCGAGGCATCGTCAACAAGGGTATTCACTGTGACATATATCCTTTTATCCCTGTCCTCAGAGTATTTCCTTATCTTTGAAAGATCATCCAAGGAGAAGTTCCCGGCTCCTTTCCTTGCGGAGAACTCCTTCATTCCGAAATATACAGCATCAGCTCCAGCATTGAACGCTACAAGCGCCTCTTCTATGGTTCCAGCGGGAAGTGCAAGCTCAATCATGGCAGAAGTGTAGCATCAAGTCGATGCTGTGTCACAGGCTCTGTAAAGAGTATGTGCATAATGCCCCTTTTCCGTGAGTCACCTTGCAAAAACAGGCGATAGCATTTATTCTTTTCACAAGAATAATGTAAAAGTTCCGCGCAGGCGGAAAAGATAAGGAGAATTCGATGACACTTAATGATCTTAAGCATCCTAAGCTAGTTCAGTGGGTTAACGAGTTCGCTGCTCTTGCTACCCCAGACAACATCGTTGTCGCAGATGGCTCAAAGGAGCAGTATGATGAACTCATCGACCTCCAGGTTAAGGAGGGGCTCTGTGTCCGCCTTAATCCTGAGAAGAAGCCAAACTGCGTGCTTTTCGATTCCGATCCTTCGGATGTTGCACGTGTAGAGAAGAGAACCTTCATCGCATCTGAGAAACAGGAAGATGCTGGCCCGACCAACAACTGGATCGATCCGAAGGAACTCAAGGCGACGATGACAGACCTTTACAGAGGCTGCATGAAGGGCAGAACTCTTTATGTTATCCCGTTCTCCATGGGTCCTGTGGGCTCTCCGATGTCAAAGATCGGCGTTGAGCTTACAGACAGCGCATACGTTGTCTGCAACATGATGATCATGACACGTGTCGGCGTGAAGGTGCTCGATGTGCTTGGAACAGATGGCTATTTCGTACCATGTCTCCATTCTGTAGGAAAGCCTCTTGCTGAGGGTGAGACAGATGGCGGCAAGTGGCCATGCGCACCGATGGAGCATAAGTATATCTCCCAGTTCCCAGAGACAAGGGAAATCTGGTCATACGGTTCCGGATACGGTGGAAATGCCCTTCTTGGAAAGAAGTGCTTTGCACTCCGCATCGCATCTGTCCTTGCCCGTGATGAGGGATGGCTTGCCGAGCATATGCTTATCCTCAAGGTCACCAACCCAGAGGGCAGGAGCAAGTATGTCACAGGCGCATTCCCATCAGCCTGCGGAAAGACGAACCTCGCTATGCTTATTCCTACTATCCCTGGCTGGGAAGTACATACCATCGGTGATGATATCGCATGGATGAAGCCAGGCAAGGATGGAAAGCTCTATGCAATCAACCCAGAGGCAGGTTTCTTCGGTGTTGCACCTGGAACATCCTCAAAGTCCAACCATAATGCTCTTATGGCTGCTTCCAAGAACACTATCTTCACTAACGTCGCCCTCACAGAGGACAAGGATGTATGGTGGGAAGGAATCGGCTATGATGCTCCTGGCAAGCTCATTGACTGGAATGGCAACGAGTGGGTGCAGGACAAGGGCAACAAGGAGCAGAAGCCAGCTGCACATCCAAATTCAAGGTTCACAGCACCTGCTGCACAGTGCCCATGTATCGCACCTGAGTGGGAGGATCCAGCAGGAGTTCCTATCTCCGCAATCCTCTTTGGCGGCAGAAGGCCTTCGACTATTCCTCTTGTTCATATGTCACGCAACTGGAACCATGGCGTATTCCTTGGCTCAATCGTCGGATCTGAGGTTACAGCTGCCACACTCGATGTCAAGGCTGGCACGATCAGGCGTGATCCATTCGCAATGCTTCCATTCTGCGGATACAACATGGGTGATTACTTCCAGCACTGGATTGATGTCGGCAAGGCAGCTCCTTCACAGGATGTTCTTCCGAAGATCTTCTACGTCAACTGGTTCCGCAAGGATGCCGATGGCCACTTCATTTGGCCGGGCTATGGTGATAACAGCCGTGTCCTCAAGTGGATCTTCGAGTGCTGCGACGGAACAGCTAAGACAGTTGATACACCAATCGGAATCATGCCTACGATCGATGCAATCGACAGGCCTGAGGGAGTCAGCGATGCTGATATGGCAGAGCTTCTCAAGGTCGATGTCGAAGGCTGGCTGAGGGAGGTTGAGGATATCAGGACCAACCACTACCCGAAGTTCGGCAAGCATCTTCCGAAGGAGCTTTCGGATATGCTCGATACCCTTGAGTCATCTCTCAAGGCGTACAAGGGCTGAGATCTGCTGATCTGAATGAAGGACTGCTGCTTAGGTGGCAGTCCTTTTCCTTTTTCCGCAGTATGCTATCATTATTGGAGGAGATGACGGTATGAAAGGCATTATGATGATATCTGCAGGAATCGCAGTTTGCATTTTTGGTTTTCTGGCTTCGTTCCTCCATTCATATGCAATGCTTTCCCTTGCGGTATTCTCCTTTATATTCTTCTTTGTCGCATGGATCTCGAAAGGATCTATCCCTGTCCTTCTTGGCTTCACTGTCGGTGCAGTGATAGCGTTGTGGGTGTCTCTCGCGCTTCTGGGGCATAAGGATGGTAGCGTGGCAGATGAAGAATCGGCGCCTGCTGCAGCAGAGGTTCCTGCCGAGGTATGGCATGATGAGGCAGAGGCTGTGCCGGAAGAGGCAGCGTCCGTTCCTTCTGCCCCTTTGATGTTCAACCTGATAGAAGTCTCCGGTATACGGTTTGACAGGCCATCTGCCCCTGAGCTGTTTGCTCTGATCACAGAGATAGACTGGCAATGATTCCTTTATTTCCCGTCTTTGTCCTTGCTGTATGGCGTTCCTTCAAGAGGCAGGCTGTGCCGCTTCTTACCATCCATCCTCCTGTAGGCATTTGCTATTGCAGGTGCTGTCGGGATCGTGCAGAGTTCGCCTATGCCTTTCGCTCCATATGATGTAGCAAGCTTGCCAGGCCCATGCACGAGCCTTGTGACGATCTCAGGCCTGTCTGTGGCCCTGAGCAGGCCCAGGGTCCCATATCTTGATCTGACGAATCCGTCCTCGCTCCTGAAGTTCTCTGTAAGGGCATATCCCATACCCATCAGCACTCCGCCCTCTATCTGGCCCTCGATTGCCTTCTGGTTTATTACCGTGCCTGCATCGCATGCAGCAGTTATCCTGCATACCTTTCCATTTTCATCAAGCTCTGCAACCTGCGCTGAATATGAATAGGCTAGGTGAGATACAGGGTTTTCCTTGCCGCTGTTGATAGGGTCTGTGATGAAGACGAACTCCCCATGATATTCCTGTCCCTCAAGATCCGAAAGCGTCTTTGACAGCAAGGCCGCTTTGAGCTTTTCCGCTGCTTGCCTTACAGCCTCTCCCGTGAAAGCGGTCTGCCTCGATGCTGTAGAAGTGCCGCTGTCAGGAGTACGCCCTGTATCAGGTGGCTCAACTATGAATGCAGATGCCGGCATGCCGAGTGTCTCTGATGCGATCTGCAGCTCGACTGTCGCTATTCCCTGTCCCATGCACGCGGCTGATGATCTAATATGTATCTTTCCGCTCTCTACAGAGAGTATACATCTTCCGGTATCCTTCGATCCTACGCCGACTCCGCTGTTCTTCAGCGCAAGGGCTATGCCTGTGCGGTCTGATGAATAATATGCGTCCTTTACGGCAAGGAGACACTCTGTTATCCCTGTGTCAGGACCTGCGATCTGCCCATTAGGCATTATGTCTTCTGGCTTGAGCGCATTCAGCATCCTTATCTCGAATGGATCGATGCCAAGATGTGCCGCGATCTCATCCAGCGCGCTTTCGACAGCGAAGCATGATTGTGTCACGCCGAAGCCACGGAAGGCTCCCGAGGGGACGTTGTTCGTGTATAGGGCCTTGCCTTCCACGCGGAAATTCTTGAATGAATATGGACCAGAGGCATGTGTGCATGCTCTCTGCAGCACAGGTCCTCCAAGAGAGGCATATGCCCCGGTGTCTGAGAGTATATGCGCATCCATCGCGTTTATCTTGCCTCGCTCTGTCAGCCCGATTCTAAGCCTTATCTTCATAGGGTGGCGCTTTGGATGGACCATGAGGCTTTCCTGTCTGGTGAGGCGGACATTGACAGGTCTTTTCGTGATGTATGCGCAAAGTGCCGCGTGATGCTGCACTGACATATCTTCCTTGCCGCCGAATCCACCGCCTACAAGCATTGCATGCACATGTACCTTCTCCTTCGGAAGGCATAGCATGCGCATGATCTCCCTCTGGTCATCATATATCGACTGGTCACCTGCATATACATACACGCCATCACCATCGGGCAGTGCTATCGCGCACTCAGGTTCCATGAACGCATGCTCCGTGAATGGTGTCGAGAACTCACCATCATATACATAGAAGCTTTCCGCCATGGCCTTGTCCACAGATCCCCTGTCCACGATCTCAGTGTCAAGCAGGTTGCTTCTGCCTTCATGGACCTGTATCTCGTCTTTCAGGGCATCTTCTATGGTATAGACACCTGGCAGCGTCTCATATTCCAGCTTTATCTTGCCTTTGATCTCATCCAGCGCTTCCCTTGTCTCAGCCACTACAAGGCATAGGGCATCGCCGATATAGCTTGTAATGCTTCCCTCTGGTATGAGGACAGGCCAGTCCGGGACTATGTGCCCATGGATGTTGCACGGTACATCATCAGCTTTTATTATCCTTATGCACCTCGGGTCCTTCTCGGCTTCTGCCGTGTCGATCCTGAGCAGCCGTATCCGGGGATATGGAGGGCGCACAGCCGATGCGTAGGCCATTCCCTCTATTCTGATATCATCGGTGAACTTTCCTTCGCCGAGCGCTTTCTCTGCAGCATCTATGCGCTTCATCGTGCCGGAAAGCTCTGGGCTGTCCTCTTCTGCAGGAACCTCAGCATTCTCCCTCAGCATCTTCGCTGCGAGAAGGATTGCCTTCTCTATCTTCACATAACCTGTGCATCTGCATATGTTTCCCCGTATTGCCTTCCTTACATCATCGCCTGAAGGATCGGGGTTCGCGTCGATAAGGGCTTTTCCTGCTATTATCATGCCAGGTATGCAGTAGCCGCACTGGACAGCGCCAGCCTCTGCGAATGCGTAGCTGTATACGGCTTTCTCCCTTTCGGAGAGACCTTCGATCGTTATGATATCCGCACCGTCGAGCTTTGACAGCCTCTGCGTGCATGCTTTTCTCAGTTTCCCGTTTATGATGACAGAGCATGTGCCGCATGCGCCTTCGCTGCAGCCGTCCTTTGTCCCTGTCAGATTCAGCGTGTTCCTCAGGTAATCCAGAAGTGTAGAGTCCTTCTCTTCGTTATATTCCTTGCCATTGATGGTAAAATACATAACCGTCTCTTGTCGTCTCAGGAAAGGCCGCTTAGCTTCTGCCTTGGCTTCTGTCTGTGATACCAGTCCATCAGAATTTTGTTTTCTATATTATATATCAGGAAAGGGCGTAGGACATCCTCATTCTCTCAGCTTCTTTCTGGACTGCATTGTCTGAAGCCCCATTCATCTTGAGTGCTGTGAGATAGAAGAAAACATAGCCCATTGCATGGCTTTTTGTCGAAATCGATGAGATTCCCTCGCATACAGATAGTGCCAGCGCTTTGTCTGCACCCTCGAGCAGCCTTGCCTCGTCATGCAGCTCTGTTATCACTGTCCTGACCTGCTTCATCGGTACCCGTCCCTCAAGGTACAGCTCGCCAAGTCTCTTGCAGTCCCTTGGCGTCGTATATTCAGGGAACTTGCGCTTCAGGCGCTGTATAGGCTTCTCGACTTCACGGAAAGCCCAGACAATCGCTTCCTGCTTGTTTCCTTTCGCAACTGTATCTATCATCGGCTTGAGGAAAGGGGTCTCATAGCCATAAAGGGAATTACGTCTCAAGGCTGAGGACAATCTCCTTCCTGTCAGTCATGAGCTGCTCAAGTTCCACACCTGCCGCCGTCAGCATCATCCTGCTCGCTTTCGTTGAATCTGAATGCTCGTACTTGTTCGACAGATATACGACTTTCCTGATCCCTGTCTGGATTATTGCCTTGGCACACTCGTTGCAGGGAAAGAGGGCTACATACAATGTCGCACCCTTCAGGCTTGAGATAGGGGAGTTGAGTATCGCATTCAGCTCTGCATGGCATACATATGGATATTTGGTATCAAGCCATTCACCCTCCCTTGCCCAGGGAAGCTCATCATCTGAGCATCCTATGGGGAAGCCATTGTAGCCGACGCCTATTATCTTTTTCTCTGGGCTGACTATACATGCCCCTACCTGGGTATTTGGATCCTTTGATCTCAATGAGGAAAGGACAGCAACCCCCATGAAATACTCGTCCCATGAAATATGGTCTTCTCTTTTTCCTGACATAGCAATCTATGATTATATCAGAGATATGGAGATAAGGCATTAGATTATTGTTGGCATCTCCTCTTGCTCCCGGTCGATGAAGTGACGCTGCAGATTGCCCAAGCCCTCATAGCGTTCCGGTTTGCGCCTACGCTGATTGCTATGATAGCAGCATCCTGTATCTCGCTGCTGCAGATGACAGCGCTTCCTCTGCGCTCATCTCCCTGGAGATTGTACGCCTTATGGCCGTGCCGAGTATATCTTCAAGGTCCCTCTGCCTCATTGCCTCATCAGCGCGCATGAATCTTCTTCTTCCTCTCCTGAAGCCTTCCCGTGCGATTGAGAGCCAGGGGTAGATTGCAAGGATCTCTGCGTCATCATAGATTCCGGCATTCGGTGATGTCCCTCCGAAAAGCGTGTATAGCCTTGATATCTCGCTGCTGTATACCCATTTCAGGAATTCTACCGCCTCTGCATCTGCATCACTTTCCTTTGATATCCCTATAGAGCCGCCTCCGAGAAGAGGATGGCCTCCGGGGATCTGGGAAAAGCCGATGCGTCCAACAACATTCGAGTGCTTGCTGTTGGTTATCCTCGGAGCATGGTTCATGAATACCCTCAGCAGCGCGCATTCTCCTTCACTGAATGATGATATCGTATCATCCCACCAGAAGTTGATCTTCCCATCGGTTGATAGCGCAGATGCAGCATAGTCCTTCATTGCCTCTATAGTCATCTTGTCTTCGAGGATATCGAGGAATGCACGTGATGAGGCATCTATCCTCGGCAGGAAATCACAAGCAGCTGCGACTGATGAGCCGAGTGTCATCGCATGCCCATACAATGTGGTCGAATCGGGATTCATCCCTTTTGTGAAGAAAGCAGCCTCCCTGTCATATCTGCTGAAGGTTTCCGGTACTTCAAGTTTCTCTCTGAACTTCTCAAAATACAGCCTTCCAAGCCTTGCGTTGCCGAAAGCTTCTGCATTGTAGAACATGAGCTGCACTGAAGGATCGAATGGCAGCGTGTACATGTCACCATTGACGAGCGAATATTCCTCTGCGCTTATCTCTGGCAGGAACCTGGATGTTATGCTGCATATATCATCAGATGATGGATCGATCTTCCTGAACGTTCTCCCTGCTATCTCGGGGATCCATGCCATATCAATACGGATGAGATCATAGGCAGCGGCATCGCGGCCCGATGCTTTCCTGTAAAGCTCTTCATATGGATAGGCATCGACCTTGACATCGATCCCTGTTTTTCGCGTGAAGTCCGGAATGAGCCTCTCAAGCGCTTCCGTGGCCGGTGAGTTCAGCATCAGCAGAGAGAGCGTGCGGCCTTTTGCTTCTTTCATCTTCGGTTCATGTATGAAGCCGGCAGCCTCTATGACCATATCTGACGGGCCAGACTGAGACGACAGTTCTGCCACTATTGCCTCTCCAGCCATCCTGCCGAGCTTTCCGTAGTCCATGATATAAGCTTTGATGCCTTTGGGATGGAAGAGCGTGTTGTCTGCAACCGTGACTATCTGCGGAAGGCTCTTCTGGGAGTATGTGTTCACATTCAGTATGGTCTTTGCACGGGACTCATCGCTTGTGACTATCGCATCAAAGCTATCAGCGGCAGATGTAAGCTCTATGGCTTTCCCTGCAGCTCTTCTGTAGTCGGAACGGAAGAGCGTCAGGGAACCGTTTCCGCCAAGCCCCTCATCAAGCCCTGCCTGGAACTGGATCATGTCATACGATGATGATGCTGGAATGAATAGGGCAATGTTCCGGCAGCCTTTTCCTGCAAGATATCTTCCGATATCACGGCCGGCATCAATATATCTGAATCCGATTGTCTTCTGATACTCCTTGAGCCCTACTGGAAAACGGTCAAGGAACAGTACAGGGATATCTTCCTGATATGGCAGGGCAGAGATAAGGGATGAGCAGGTTACGATGATGGCAGGCCTGTCTTCATAGATATGGTCCAGGCACTTTCTTTCTGTTGCCTGTATATCCTCCGTTATATGCAGGGAGACATCTATATCATCCATGAAGAGTGTTTTCCTGAGGTTCTCGAAGAATGATAGGTAGTGCGGGATCTCGATGGATGGCAGGACGACTGCGACATTCCGTCCGGTCCCCATCTTCAGCTTCTGAGCCTGTCCGTTCGCCTTGTAGCCAAGCTTCCTGATCGCTGCCTCGACCCTTGCTATCTTCTCACTTGATACCTTCCCTGTCTTGTTGAGCACGTTTGAGACAGTTCCTTGCGAAACACCAGCTTCCCTTGCCACATCTTTTGTCGTGACCATTTCTTCCTCCATATCAATGATAAGCCATGTCTTTTCGGTTATCAATAAATAAATGAAACGTAAAAATAAATCAAAATTTAAGTATTTTCTTTTATTATAACTAAATATAATCCATAACTTGAATTTAACTAAAATTTAATTTGACACGTATCAATTTTGCGGTGATGATTATTGTGTACTAGGAGGGAATATGGATCTTCGTGCAGCAAGGAACAGCAAGCGAGTTCTCATAGCGGGGCATAGAGGCAACTGGGGAGGCAATATACCGCCAAACACCATAGCTTCGTACAAGGCGGCCCTGATGCTTGGCGTCGACATGATCGAGGCTGATATCCAGCAGTCGGCGGATGGTGTCTTCTATGCTTTCCATACAGGAGAGGAGAAGGGATGCTTCGGGATAGATGGCAAGTTTGGAAGCATGTCATCTTCCGAGATTGATGGGCTTGAGTTCAGGAACACCATGTTCAATCTTTCAGGTATTGGTGTTGACCGGATGGATGATATCCTCGCATTACTCAAGGGAAGATGCTTTTTGAATATAGACAGAGGCTGGCTAGGCTCGTGGGCAGACATGATCAGGTACCTCAAAGGCTTTGGCATGGAGGATCAGATAATACTCAAGTCACCTCCTGAGAAGGAGCTTCTCTCTATCCTTGAGGAAGAGGGGCCAGAGTTCATGTACATGGCGATAATCAAGAGCGCTGAGCAGTATGATGCCTTGGAAGGCTTCAATGTAAGGACAGTTGCCGTGGAGACGAATTATCAGGACGAGGACAACGAGATCGCCTCTGATGAATTCATAAGCCGGCTGCATGATGATGGCCTCATGGTCTGGGCGAACGCGCTCACGCTTGATGGCAGCAAGCGTCTTACAGCTGGCCACGATGACAATATATCAATAACAGCAGATCCTGACGATGGATGGGGTTATCTGCTGGACAAAGGCTACGACATAATCCAGACCGATTGGCCTTCGCTGCTGATCGATTACATGAATAGAAGGAGTAGATAATGAAAAAAGCGATGTTCATCATCATGCTGGTCATTGCAGCATGCTCTGTTTTTGCAGGTGGATCCTCCGAGAAGGATGAAGGTCCTGTCACGATAACATATTACGGACGGCCTGACGTTGAGCTTGAGCGTGAGATAATAGCGTCTTTCGAAGCAGAGAATCCTGATATCAAGGTGAACTATGTGGAGCTCCCATCAAGTTCCAATGACAGGCTGAAGACGATCCAGACAGTGCTCCAGTCACAGGGTACAGAGATGGATGTATTCGCAGGTGATGCCTGCTGGCCGGCAATCTTCATATCAGCAGGCTGGGTCGTGCCTCTTGATGAGTATATAACCCAGGATGTCCGCGATAGCTTCATCGATACGATGCTCTCTGCATATACAGTCAATGGCAAGACATACGGGCTTCCGTTCATGGCTGATGTCTGCGCTCTTTATTACAGAGATGATCTTCTCTCAAAGTATGGGCTTCCAGTTCCGGCAACCTATGATGAGATAATAGAATACAGCAAGATAATAATGGAAGGCGAAGGGAATCCTGATCTTTATGGATGGGGATATATCGGTGTGCAGAACGAGACCCTTGCCTGCTGCTTCCTCAGCATCTACTGGGCTCTTGGAGGACCGGATATGGTCAATGAGAACGGAGAGTTCACATTTGATTATGAGATTGCGGAAGAGGCCTTTGAGCTGATGAGATCATTCAGCTTCGGCGAGAATGTGTCTCCTGCGGCTATCGGAAGCTTTGATACGACAACCCTCAGGAACAATGTGATGGCTGGGAATATTGTATTCGATACGGACTGGCTCAGCGGTTATGCCCGTTACAATAGCGAAGCCTCTGCCGTAAATGGCAATATGAAGATCGCACCGCTTCCGACCAATGGCGCTATCGGTGGATGGGGTGTCATGGTATCAGCATATTCAGAGCACAAGGAAGAAGCTGCTGCTTTCGCTGCATACAGGGCAAGCTACGAGTCTCAGATGAAGGCGCTTGAGATGGTTGATCAGGTACCGACCCTCAAGGAGTTCTACAATGAAGAGACCGTTCCAGAGGGTTATGGATATCTTGTGGACTTCCTTGCTCCGCTGAGCGTTGCAAGACCGAGAGGCCTGACTCCTTTCTATGCCGCTGTATCCTCAAGGATCCAGATTGAGGCAAGTGCTGTTGTCTGTGATATGAAGACACCAGCTGAAGCTGTAAGGGATCTTGAATCCGGCATCGCTTCCGTAATTGGCTGATCTTCATCTGGGCATGCTTTGCCATGCCCAGCATAGGAGGTAACATGAAGAGACAAAATGAGCTTAGAGGCTATCTGCTGCTTGCTCCCGCTGCAATCCTCATCTGCGTACTTATACTTATTCCGACCATAGAGACAATATACTGCAGTTTCTTCAGCTACAGGACGCAGACTGCAGCACTTGGAATGAAGTTCACTGGGCTTGAGAACTATGCGAGGATACTGACAGATTCCTTTTTCTGGACAACGCTGTGGTGGACTGTCATATTCACGATAGTCACCGTTGGGCTTGAGCTTGTGATCGGTATGCTCCTTGCATTGCTGATGACGAAGAAGATCCCGGGACAGGGCCTGATAAGAGCGGTTGTGCTTGTCCCATGGGCAATGCCGGCAATCGTTGCCGGTATAATATGGTCTCAGATATTCGCCTACAACGGATTCATAAACAATATCCTTTCAGCTCTTCCGTTTGTCTCAGGAAGCTTTCCCTGGCTTGGGAATGAAACATCTGCGAAGATTGCCGTGATGATTGCGGATATATGGAAGAACACGCCATATATGTCCCTCCTGCTTCTCTCTGGGCTTCTGACTATAAACAAAGAGTATTATGAGGCTGCTACAATAGATGGGGCAGGGCGCTGGAGGCAGTTCTGGTCAATAACAGTTCCTCTTGTCCGCCCTACGATGATGGTGACGATCCTCTTCAGGATAATCTCTGCGATGAGAGTCTATGACCTTATTGTTGCAATGACGAATGGAGGCCCGGGCGGAAGCACGACGACCGTATCAATGTATGCTATCAACACATACTTCACATACGGCAACATCGGATATGGATCAGCGCTTTCTGTAGTCCTTCTTCTGGTCTCTGTCATCATCAGCCTCTTCTTCATCGACAGCTTGAAATCGAGGGTTAGGTGAAATGAAAGAAAGAATCACTCCCGTAAAAGCAGTATTGATTGCCCTTCTGGTGCTTTATCTTCTATCAATGGTCTTCCCGTTGCTGTATCTTGTCAGTGCGTCATTCATGACAGAAGCTGATCTTTCAGCGATTCCTGCGAAGCTGTTTCCAAGCTCCCTGCAGTTCGGAAATTATGTCACGGCATTTACAAGGCAGCCATTGGTGCTTTATGTCGTAAACAGCTTCATAACATCCTTCCTGTCTGTGTTCATCTGCCTTATTGCAGGATGCCTGGCAAGCTACTCGCTTGTGCGTACAAGGATAAAGGGAAAGACACTCTTTCTTCTGTTTGTCCTTGCAATATCGCTTCTTCCGACCATAACGATAATCAATCCTATCTACAGGATGTACAGCGATGCGAAGCTTCTCAATACAAGGATCGGCCTGTCGATCATAAGCGCAGTCCTGGATCTGCCTATGACAATCTGGTTCCTGACAGCAGCATTCAAATCGATTCCTGTGTCATTTGAGGAAAGTGCTGAGATTGAGGGAGCTGGGCTTTTCACGATCCTGCTGAAGGTTTATGTCCCTCTCCTCAAAGGAAGCATCTTCTCGATAGGCATCATAGATTTCATAAGCGCGTGGAACAAGTATCTGCTGTCACAGGTGCTCAATCCGCTTGAGAAGGCGAGGACGGTAGTTGTTGGCCTTACGCTTTATCAGCTTGAGATAAGCATCCCATTTGAGATTGTCTCAGCTGCATCTGTCATAACGATCATCCCTCTGTTTGTCATAGTCCTTCTCTTCCAGAAGAACATATTGGGAGGACTCTTGGATGGTGGAATAAAGGAATGAGCTTTGGATTCCACATGTATAACAAAGCACTCATGGGATTGATTTCCATGGGCGCTTTTATCTTGCTTGATCAGAATTCCGTTTATTTATCCTGCGATAGATACTTTCTGAATATGTTATGAGTCATCT
>CASFMA010000024.1 GCA_949295675.1 uncultured Spirochaetales bacterium
ATCCTGAGCACGAATATCTTCAGGAAGTTCAGGATGAGCGTTATCTTCGTCCTTCCCAGCCCGAGAAGGAAATCCATGCCGGCCCCATTCAGCGCTATGCCTATGCAGCTTATGGAATCGAATACGAATACACGCTTTATCGTTGCCATGAACTGTGCATCCAGACCTGTGCGGCTTGTTGCGAATATCCTTATGAGTGCATCATCCATCAGATAGATGATGGACATCGCAAGGAAGCATGCAATGAATGTAACGACTATGTTTGCCTTATATGCCTTTACCGCCCTTGCGAATTCTCCCGCTCCGTAGTTCTGGCTGACTATTGAGCTTGAGGCGTCCGAGAAGCCATTCTCGAAGTTCGAGGCTATTCCCGATATGTTGTTTGATATCCCCAATGCTCCTATCATCTCAGCTCCATAGGATGCCGCCATAGAATTGACCACCACCTTCCCGAGCGAGAATGCCGAATCCTCGACAGCTACAGGATATGATATGTTTACAAGGTTCTTCGAGTATCCTTCTGCCCCGTGCAGCACCAGCCTTGGCTTTATGCAGAATATGCTTCCCTTCTCGAACAGGTGCGGAAGGGAATATGCTGCAAACAGGAGATATGTGATGAGCGTTGCCAGCGCGATATATACGATGCCTTTCCCGAGCACATATATGAAGAATGCTGAGAGCATGAGCTTTATCAGCATCGTTGCGATATTCAGTATCATTATCGCCTTGGTGTTTCCCCTGGATTTTTCGACATTTATGTAGACAAGGTTTATGAAGTTGATGGTTGTGGCTATCGTTATGATCTGGAAATAAGGCGTTCCTTCCTCTATGAATTCCTCAGGCGTGCCTATAAGCCTTAGAAGCCATGGAGCGAATGGCATCAGTGCGATGAATATCGCTGACATTATAATGAGCAGCCTGATCAGCGTGTTCATGAACATGTTTGCCTTGTCGCTGTTTCCTGCGCCATACGCCCTGTTTATGAGTATCATCGAACCTGTGACAAGACCTGACCCAAGGGAATTGATTATCATCCGGAGCTGGGACATATAGGCAACAGCTGATACATCGATAGTGCCGAGATGGCTGGCCATAAGGGTATCGAGGACCATGAAGAAGCCGCTGAAGACAGCAAATACAGCAAGCGGGGGGCCGACCTGGACAATAAGCTTATAGAGATTGCCAGACAGTGAGTATTCCCTGAATTCCTTCTCAGATAATCTTTGCATCTGCTCCCTTCTTCTCAGAGATCAATCTGCATCCATCATGGATGAAGAGACAAAAAAAGAAGCAAGGCCTAAGCCTTGCTCCAGGCTGTTCACAGGCCAAGCATGCGCTTTAGCTCGGCTTCCTTCCGTACTCCCGTAGCCCTGTCCACAACCTCACCGTTCCTGAAGACCAGCAGGGTAGGGATTGCCTGCACATCAAACTGTCCTGCAAGGTCTTCATTCTCATCGACATTGCACTTGCATATCTTTGCGCCTTTCAGAGCTTCTGCGGACTCTTCAAGGATCCTGGACTGTATTCTGCATGGGCCGCACCATTCTGCCCAGAAATCAAGAAGGACAGGCCCTTCAGCCTTAAGTACTTCGCTCTCGAAATTAGCTTTTGTAATCGCTGTCATCGTCTTCCTCCTATGGTATTGCGAATTTTGCTATGAGGCCTAGATTGCCGGTTGTATCCGTCAGTCCCGCAACAGGGAATGAGATTGCGTAATCAGGCATCATGCCTTTAATGTACATAAAGTCCAGCCGTTCGTATATATCACCATTGAAGGAAGTGATTCCGCTGTCCGTTCCTGCCGAGAAGTGGGTATCCCTGTAGGCATCTGCCCAGCCTTCCCGCTCAAGGCTGTCTGAAAGCTGGAATGAGACGGGATATCTGTATCCATATGGCGTGATATCCTTCCAGTCTGATGAAGATGGTGATGGGGAGGAAAGCGCGATGACAGCGTTTCCAGACACCATTCCATCTGCATTTGCCATGACAGCGGTAGTCACATCAGTCTCATCTGCTTTTATTGAATCAATCCAGACAGCTATCCCTGCTGTGCTGGACGGCATCCTGTCCTCGTATGAGATAGGGGCAATCTCGATTTCTTTGCCATCAGATACCGAGAATACAGCGCTGTTGTTGTCCGCGAACTCTATTCGCGAAGAGTAAAGCACGGTGCCTCCTTCAAGAGTTACGGCATTCATGCCAGCAGCCATCGCACCCTTTGCCTGGTTCTCAAGCGATCCGTTCAGCACTATGTAGTCCGGCTCTGTGTCTGATACAGATGCCAGCATCCTCCTGAAGTCATCTTCTGACAAGCTGCCATAGCCGAGGTCAAGGAGCAGGATCTTTGCCGTGATTACGTTCCCATCTTTCAGCACCTGCTGGTCATTGACGGTATAGAGATAAGGGAATGCTATCTCAGACAGATCCTCTGGATATCTTACAGGATCCTCATCCTCATCCTTCGCTATCTCTGGGGCCTGCGATGCAGCTTCCTCTGCGTCCACAGTCTGGCTGCTTTCTGCCGCCGTATCCTCGCTGATTGCCGTGTCAGCTTCTTCTGCCGCGCTCTCAGAAGCAGCCTGGATCCCTGTTCCTGCTGCCTCTTCTGCTTCAGGCACAACCTGTGCAGGCAGCTGTTCAAGCCCTCCAGCTGCTGCTATGAGGCGGTAGCGCGTCTCGAGCTTCGGGCCGGACTCGTCAGGAAGCGTGATGGCATCGTAGCCATCCTGTATCGTATACGATGCGCATGATGTCAGGAAAACAAGAAGGAAAAATGGAAGTAGCTTTCTCATAGCTTGAGCAATTCTCCATATTCTGCAGCTTCTCCGTCCTCATACTTTCCCTTTGGCATCACGGGAGTCTTCCCGTCTCCTTCCTTCCTCGGGATCACATGTATGTGGAGATGCGGGACTTCCTGTCCTGATGCAGGTGAGTTGTTGATCATTATGTTCGTGCCATCGGCCTTGAGGGCTTCCCTCTGCTTCTGGTCGATGCGTCTTGCAATCTCCATCATGTGGGATAACGTTTCGATCGGCGCGTCTGTGAATGTGGGGTAGCATTCCTTGGATATAACAAGCGCGTGCCCCTTGTTTACGGGATTGATGTCCAGTATCGCGATGCACAGATCATCCTCATACAGCTTGGTTGATGGTATATCGCCATTTATGATCATCTCGAATATTGTTGCCATAGTTTGATGATAGCATCTTTTCCCCTTGGAGGCTATCGCAAGAGTATTGTGTAATCTATTCTTTGTGATGAAAAGGAATGCGTAAGGAATAAAATAACGCAGATATCTTGCATAAATAGACAAAAATCAATATTATGCCAATTCGGTGGTATGCGGCCGCGTACATAATGGCCGTCTATGCCAGAGATCCAGAAATATTATTGAAGAGGTTATAGATTATGGCACACGACTTACTGGGCATGAGGAATATTGGAATCAGCGCTCATATCGACTCAGGAAAGACCACGCTTTCAGAGCGCATTCTCTATTTCTGCAACAAGATCCATGCAATCCATGAAGTACGCGGCAAGGATGGCGTTGGCGCGACGATGGACTCCATGGAGCTTGAGAGGGAGAGGGGAATCACGATCGCCTCCGCTGCAACAAACGTAGAATGGAAGGGCCACGAGATCAACATCATCGACACTCCGGGACACGTAGACTTCACAATCGAGGTTGAGCGTTCTCTCCGTGTTCTTGACGGAGCTATCCTTGTTCTCTGCTCTGTCGGTGGCGTGCAGTCGCAGTCAATCACGGTTGACCGCCAGATGAAGAGATATCATGTTCCTCGCATCGCTTTCGTTAATAAGTGTGACAGAACTGGTGCAAATCCATACAGGGTAAAGAACCAGCTTGTAGAAAAGCTTGGGCTCAATGCTGTGCTTATGCAGATTCCTATCGGCCTTGAGGACAGACTCCAGGGCGTTGTCGATCTTGTCGATATGAAGGCTCTCTATTTCGACGCTGGCCCGGATCAGGCACAGGTGAGGGAAGCTGAGATCCCTGAGGAGCTTCTTGCAGAGGCACAGGCAAAGAGAGAGGAGATGCTTGACGCTGTCTCCATGTGTTCAGATGAGCTTATGGAAGCCATGCTCGAGGATACAGTCACTCCTGAGCTTATCAGGGCTGCTGTGAGAAAGGGTACGATCGCTCTTGAGCTCTGCCCTGTATTCATGGGTTCTGCATACAAGAACAAGGGCATCCAGCCGCTTCTTGATGGTGTCGTGAGCTACCTTCCGAATCCTACTGAGGTCCAGAACATAGCTCTTGATCTTGATGACAACGAGAAAGAGGTTGTCCTTGAGAGCCGTGAGGACGCGAAGCCTGTAATCCTTGCGTTCAAGCTTGAGGATGGACAGTTCGGACAGCTTACATACATCAGGATCTATCAGGGAAAGATCAAGAAGGGTGACACTCTTCTCAATACAAGGACAAAGAAGAAGTTCAATGTCGGACGCCTTGTCAAGATGCACGCTTCTACAATGGAGGATATCTCGGAGGCAGGTTGTGGAGAGATCGCAGCGCTTTTCGGTATCGACTGCGCATCAGGTGATACATTCTGTGATCCTTCTCTCAACTACTCAATGACAAGCATGTTCGTTCCGACACCTGTTATCTCGCTTGCTATCGAGCCTGTCGACAAGAAGGCTGCAGACAACATGGCTAAGGCTCTCAACCGCTTCACGAAGGAAGATCCAACATTCCAGACATATGTTGATCCAGAGTCCAACCAGACAATCATCAAGGGAATGGGAGAGCTTCACCTCGATGTCTATATCGAAAGGATGAAGAGAGAGTACAAGGCTGAGGTGAAGGTCGGAAAGCCTGAGGTTGCTTATAGAGAGGCAATCAGCCAGAAGGCCGAGTTCAACTATACACACAAGAAGCAGACAGGTGGTTCTGGCCAGTATGCACGTGTCGCTGGATATATCGAGCCGATCGTGCAGACAAATCCTGATGAGCCAGCCAAGGACTATGAGTTCGTCGATGAGGTAAAGGGCGGAGCTATTCCTACGGAGTACATCCCATCCTGCGACAAGGGTTTCCAGACAGCAATGAAGAAGGGAACTCAGGTCGGCTTCCCGGTAATCGGCGTGCGCTGCGTCGTGAACGATGGTGCATGGCATCCTGTCGACTCCTCTGATATGGCCTTCCAGACTGCTGCTATCGGAGCGTTCAGGGATGCTTTCGAGAAGGCGAAGCCTGTTATCCTCGAGCCTATCATGAAGGTTGAGGTTGAGGGGCCATCCGAGTTCCAGGGAAATATCTTCGGATCCATCAACCAGAGGCGCGGCATGATCGTATCCTCGACCGAGGACAACAACCAGTGCCAGGTAATAGCAGAGGTTCCTCTTTCTGAGATGTTCGGATACTCGACAGTGCTCCGCTCGCTCACTCAGGGAAAGGCTGAGTTCACGATGGAAGTCGCGAAGTATGGACGTGTTCCGCAGTCTGTATCTGATGAGCTGAAGAAGGCATATCAGGAAAAGAGAAAGAAAGAAGCAGAAGCAAAGAAATGATTTTCTGAAGGGAAGGATTGCTGTAGCGATATGGCAGTCCTTCTGCTTATTCAGGATGGCCTCCAATATTCACAGTCATTTAATGCCTTGTTTCTTTGGATTTCATATGAATAGGCCATCATCTTGTCAGAGGCGATAGAATGGAACTTGCAAGCCACATCCTTATTGGGCGTCAGATCGCTGACGTGCTTTCCCTGGAAGGTCTTTGCCGTAAGGCATTCATCTTCGGCTGCATCGAGCCAGATTGCGTGATGGTTACCTATCTGAGAGGTTTCTCGAAGGGGAACAGGCTTCATGGCCATTGCTGGAAGAACATAACATCCTGCATACGGTCTCTGATCGATAAATGCGATGGCTGCACAGGTGTCCTGGGGGCTTTCCGCCTTGGGCGTCTCTGCCACTACATAGTTGATTCCTTCACATATCCGCACAACTCGAACTTCGAGGGCTCCCTTTCTGAGCATATGGCCTATGAGGATGATCTCACGTTGTATCTTGAGGACAGGATAGCTGACCTCAGGTTTTCCCCTGTCGGAAGTTCGTTCTCATTTGATTGGATCCAGTCCCTTCACGATAGATATATGCAGGAAAAGCCATCGATGGGACGTGATGCTTTCTATGCCCTCTATGCGTCATATGCTGCAGTGTATGCGCTCATAGGGTATGAGGGAGAGGCAGTGCTTGCCTGAGCATGGACATCTTCGGATGCCTGATCATATGCAGAGTGTATATTTTCAAAAATAAGTATGTGTTTTGTCCTGAGGCATGCTAGAATATACAAAAGATCTAGGAGGTGCTAATGGATATCAAGGAATTGAACAGCGTAAGCCCAATCCGTGTTTTTGAGGAATCAATCAATGGTGGGCTTGGTAAGGGCAATCTCGGAGTGATCGTTTCCAGACATGGATTGGGAAAGACTGCTTGCCTTGTGCATCTTGCTACTGACAAGCTTTTCAAGGGCGAGAGCGTAATACACGTATCCTTTTCTGGGAACGTGGAACATGTAATAAACTGGTACAAGGAAGTATTCAGGGAAATCGCGGAACTGCAGTCTCTTGATGACGCGACTATGGTTTATAATTCGATTCTTGCAAACAGGGTTGTCATGAACTTCTCCCAGGAGCAGGTCCCTGTTGAGAAGGTCCTTTCTTCCCTTGAGTCCCTGATAAACCAGGGGTCATTCAAGGCTGATGCCATACTTTTCGACGGTTATAAGCTTACTATCGCTGACGAGGATGACATAACGAAGATAAGAGACTTCGCGAAGAAGATGAATCTTGAGGTTTGGTTCAGTGTTTCCCCTGTTCGTCCGGATGTCGTATATGATGAGAATGGAGTGCCTAATTCGCTTCTTAAATACTATGATCTTATAGATGTCCTGCTTGCTCTTAAGTATGATGAGAAGATCGACAAGGTAATCCTCACAGTCGTAAGGGCGCATCATCAGAATGTCCCGAAGCCGATGAAGGTCAACCTTGATCCTAAGACAATGCTTATCTCAAAGTAACGGTACAGCTGAAGGCTGAAGAGACCTGTATCATGCAGGTCTCTTTGCATATTTCCCGTTATATCTGCGACAACAGTAAGATAACAGTCGATGAGAGTTAAGCTTCACGCATCTCATCCTTTGTTGTATGCCAGTGGCTTGGTAAATCAAGTTGCATCGTCCGTGTTATGATTCTCAATATTAGCTGCGGATGGTCTTATCATCCACTTCTGATATAGTTGCAAGAAGTAGGAACGGGACCAGCAATAATGTGCAAGTTCTGATGAGAGTTCTTTCCTTATGAGTCACACGCTTACAGTCTTTAGTTGTTTATCAGATTGGAAAGCCGTACTAGAGGTGTGACTGAGAAGCATACATACAAATGATCATGGGAGTGAGTATATTGAACTTCTGTTTTCTGAAGGCCTGTTCCGCTATCTTAAGCAGTACCTCTATGGTCCTGCATCTATCACAGGAATCCAGCTTATGGGTCAAAGGCTGCAGAACTAAGGAAGAAGCTTGTTTCCGCAGCGGCTTCGTCAGGGGATGATATAAGCTGGATGGAGCGTCAGGATGATCGGGGTGTCAGTCATCAAGCAGGACAATAGCTTCCGCTTCTATTGCTTCGCCCCTTCCTACAGGGCCGAAGCCTTCTGCGGTCTTTGCCTTTATGTTGATCTTCGAGGCTGGGATGCCTAAGAGCGACGCAAGGTTGTCACGTATAGCGCCGCGATAGCCTTCAAGCTTCGGGTGCTCGAGCGTTATGATCGTATCTATGTTCTGGATGCGTCCTTCTGCGAGCTTTCCCGCTTCTTTCGCGATGACTGCGGAATCCATTCCCTCAAGTCTAGGATCGGTATCTGGCCATATGTGGCCGATGTCATCCATTCCAAGCGCCCCAAGGATCGCATCTGCCACTGCATGTATCAGGACGTCTCCGTCTGAATGTCCTTTCTCGCCTCTGTCGGATGGTATCGTCACTCCGCCCAGCACAAGGCGGCGGCCCGGAACCAGTGCATGGAGATCTTTTCCAAGCCCTATCCTCATTCCCTGTCCCCTTGCATGATCAGTTCTCTCATCCTCTTTGAGGCCTGCGCGCTTCTGCGTCCTTCTTCGCGGGCCTTCAGGTATTCTGCCGCTTTCTCCTTTGCTCCCGTGATATCATCTGCATATGTTATCTTTATGTTTCGCCTGCTTCCCATAGAGAATGTCGCCTTGTATCCTGCCCACATATAGACCTGCAGGTCATCATCAGCATCTGGAAGAGGGTAGCGGCTGTAGGCATCTGCGATCTCCTGGGCACGGAAGATCTGCGGGGTCTGCACGCTTACAAGCCCCTTCTTGCTGATGCTTTCGGAGAAAAGGCCATCAGCTCCGATCCTCTTCACCGAATCCGTGACAGGGATGGCCGGTACAGCGCCTCCAGCGATGGTCGCTGCGGCAAGCGTCTGGATTATCATGCTTTTGTCAAGATAAGGCCTTGCCCCGTCATGCACTGCTATGTATTCAGGATTCCCCGGAAGGCTTCCCAGCGCTTCGATTGCGGCCTTCACAGATTCCTTCCTTGTCTCTCCGCCTTTGACTATCAGCAGTGGAACAGTCGCTATATCAATCAGATCCTCAAGAGCTACAGCTGTCTCATCTTCGCTGCCTTCCGGACATGTGACGACTACCGCCGTAAGCGATGGTATCTCATAAAATGGCTTTGCTGCCATGTAAAGCACGCTATGCCCATCTATTGGCAGGTACTCTTTCTTCACTTCTCCTTCAAGACCCTTTGAGAACCTTGCGGATGAACCGGCAGCTGTTATTACCGCGGCAATTGTTGGTATGCTCATTTCTCAAGTTTCGCGAAGATCTTCTTCTTCACTTCCTCCGTGCTTATTCCTAGCACAGAAGAGGATTCATCAACAAGCAGTGTCAGAGCGCTGTCGTAAAGCTTCCGTTCCTGGACAGGAAGCTCCTTTATCTTAGATCTTCTGTAAAGCGAGTTGACTACATTCGCGACAGAGGACATGGTGCCTTCCTTCATGAGCTCTTGGTTCGCAAGAAGCCTCTGCTTCCAGTCTGTCTTCCCAGAGTCTCTTTTTGTCGAAAGAGATGAGATTGCCTTCTTCGCCTCTGTGACCGATGCAAGATGCCTGAGGCCGATCTCAGCGGCCTTGTCCACGGGCAACAGAACGTCCATGTCGGAGGATGTTATCTGGACTCTGTAGTACTCCCGCGAATTTCTTTTTTCGCGTGAGAGTATGCAGCCGACACCCTGCAAAGGGTAGACGACGCTGTCACCGATATTGAAAACTGCATTTAACTCTGCGCTACTCATATATTTATTCTAGCAGAGTTTTTCGATTTGGTAGAAAATCTTTTCAGGCAGATTCCATTCATTGCCGAAGGCTGAAGGTTTTCTCATGGTTATTGTGCGTAATCTCCTTGACGAATTGTCCGATAATCATTAGTTATAGCTTATAACTATTATGAACGCGGTATTTTTCAACATGATTACAGCTGTCAGGTCAATAAGGCAGCTTTACGGCAACACTGAGGCGGAGATCGCCTCCCGGTACGGGCTTTCGAAAGTCGAGAGCGCGGTACTTGCTTATCTTTATAATAATCCTGGTCATGATACGCTCAGCGATATCTCATATGGCAGACGGATAAAGAAGGCTAATGCCTCCGTAGCGGTTACGATGCTTGAACGAAAAGGATTCCTGGGGAAGAAGGGTGATGAGAGGGACAGGCGCGTGACCCATCTGTTTCCGCTGCCGCCTGCCTCTGATTTCCTGAACGAGCTGTCAGCTGCCACAGATGACCTTCTTGTCAAGCTGCTTGCCGGCTTTGATGCAGATGATATATCGCAGCTGGACTGCTTCATGAGAAGACTTGAGGACAATGCGAGGATGGCGCTGTGAACGACGATAAGGAATTTCTGGGAAAGGAGCCTCTTGGAAAGCTCCTGTTCAAGCTGGCTCTGCCGACTGTCACGGCTCAGCTTATCAACATGCTGTACAATATAGTTGACAGGATATATATCGGCCATATGCCTGAGAATGGCGCGCTGGCGCTCACTGGCGTCGGCGTATGCCTTCCGCTGATACTGATTGTCTCGGCATTTGCTGCCCTGGTTGGGGCTGGAGGAGCTCCGCGTGCGACGATATTCATGGGGATGAAGGAGTACGATAAGGCTGAGAAGACTTTGTCGAACTGCTTCACTCTCCAGATAGCGATATCTGTGGTGCTGACTATAGTGCTTCTGATCTGGAATGAGGACCTGCTTCTGGCATTCGGCGCCAGCGAGAACACTATAGGCTATGCCACAGCCTACATGGATATCTATGCGATCGGCACGATTTTCGTGCAGATAACGCTTGGCATGAACTATTTCATAACAGCGCAGGGCTTTGCGAAGACCGGAATGCTTTCAGTAGCTATCGGGGCTGTGTCGAATATCATACTGGATCCCATATTCATCTTCGGCTTTGGCATGGGCGTCAGGGGTGCGGCCCTTGCGACAATCATCAGCCAGGGATTCTCGACTATCTGGGTCCTTTGCTTCCTGTTCGGGAAGAAGACATTCCTCCGTCTCAGGCTCAGCGCGATGAAGCTTGAGCGCAGTATAGTCCTCCCTGCCATCGGCCTTGGAGCTGCCACATTCATAATGCAGGCAAGTGAGTCAATCATAAACATCTGCTACAACTCATCGCTTCTTAAGTATGGCGGTGATATCGCGGTAGGGGCTATGACGATACTGTCATCTGTGATGCAGTTCGCCATGCTTCCGCTGCAGGGGCTTGGGCAGGGGGCGCAGCCTATACTCAGCTATAACTTCGGCGCTGGCAGCAAGAACCGGGTGAAGAAGGCTTATCTCCTCCTTTTAGGTGTCAGCCTGGTATACTCATCTGCGCTATGGCTTGCTGTCATGCTCTTCCCATCGTCCTTTGCTCGCATGTTCACGACAGATCAGGCGCTGATAGAGTTCTCCGCCGTTGCGCTGAGAGTGTATATGTCCATGGCTGTCCTGTTCGGAGTGCAGATAGCCTGCCAGATGACTTTCACGTCGCTGGGCAATGCAAGAAGCAGCGCGATAGTCGCGATAATGAGGAAGTTTGTCCTCCTTATTCCGCTTATGTATATCCTGCCTCATGTATTCACGTCTGACCAGACAATGGCTGTATTCCTTGCGGAACCTGTCGCAGATGCCCTTGCCGTGACATTTACCGCAATCATATTCTTCTTTGAGTTCAGGAAGGCTCTTTCCTCGCTGAAGGCTGTGAAGGAATGAGTGCAGGTCCGGCACAGCCATTCACTGTGCCGGATAGATGGCGGGAGTTATTGCTAACCGGTTTCTATATGGTTATCATCCATTCCTAGGAATGGGTAACATAATATGACATTGAATCAGCTTTCTATAGGTGAGAGCGGAAGAGTGCTCTCTGTCGGAGGCGACAAAGCGCTCAGACGGCACTTCCTTGATATGGGAATAACACCAGGGACCATAGTGACATTGGTGAAGATAGCGCCGATGGGTGATCCCCTTGAGATATTCGTAAGAGGCTATGAGCTTACTATCAGGGGTGAGGACGCTGCCAGGATCGGCATAGAGCGTGCCATGGGCAGCATGAAGGAAGAAGCTGACGGGGCCAGGCGCAAGGCTGCCGAGCATCCGCATATCGGAGAGAGAGGGGAGCATAAGCCCTCTGACAGGCCCCTTATACCGGAGACTACTCCGATAGTCTTTGCCTTGGCAGGCAACCAGAACTGCGGGAAGACGACTCTTTTCAACCAGCTCACGGGAGCTAATCAGCATGTTGGCAACTTCCCCGGCGTGACTGTTGACTGCAAGACCGGAACTATCAGGGGGCATGAGAATGTGACAGTCGCTGATACCCCTGGCATATACTCGCTTTCCCCGTTCTCCAATGAGGAGATAGTGACCAGGGACTTCCTTCTCAAGAGCCATCCTGATGGGATAATCAACATAGTTGATGCCATGAACATAGAGCGTAATCTCTATCTGACGCTTCAGCTGATTGAGCTTGGCCTTCCTATCGTCATAGCACTGAATATGATGGATGAGGTCAGGGAGAATGGCGGATCGATAGACGTGAACAGGCTTGAAGGCGAGCTTGGCGTTCCTGTCGTCCCTATATCAGCAGCGAAGAACGAAGGCGTTGAGGAGCTCATCGAGCATGCCATCCATGTGGCACGGTTCAAGGAGGGCCCGAGCCGCCCTGATTTCTGCCAGGATGAAGGGAGTATCGCAGAGACAGCTGTCCACAGGTCAATGCACGCTGTAATGCACCTTATCGAGGATCATGCCAGACGTGCGTCGCTGCCTATACGTTTCGCGGCGTCAAAGCTTCTTGAAGGGGATGAGCCTGTAACCGCTGCCCTTGAGCTTGATGACAACGAGAAGGATACCCTGGGCCATATACTTACCCAGCTTGAGAAGGAAAGCGGGACAGATGCCGATGCAGCTCTTTCAGATGCAAGGTACCGCTTCATAGAGGGAATCTGCAGCGAGTGCGTGAGCAAGCCTCATGAGTCGAAGGAGAGGCTGAGAAGCCTGCGCCTTGATAAGATACTTACAGGCAGATATACAGCCATACCTGCATTCATAGCTATCATGGCTCTTGTCTTCTACCTTACTTTCGGCCTGATAGGGACAGCGCTCTCGGATCTGTTCTCCCTTGCGATAGATAAGATAACAGCCATTGCTGACAGCGCCCTGACTGCATTCGGCCTTAATCCTGTCGTGCATTCACTTGTGATCGATGGAGTGTTTGCAGGGGTAGGAAGTGTCCTGTCGTTCCTCCCGATAATCGTCGTGCTGTTCTTCTTCCTCTCCATCCTTGAGGACAGCGGCTACATGGCCCGCGTGTCGTTTGTGATGGACAAGCTCCTGCGCAAGTTCGGGCTGTCTGGCAGAAGCTTCGTGCCTATGCTCATAGGGTTCGGATGCTCTGTTCCTGCAATAATGGCCACGCGTACGCTTTCGTCTGACCGCGACAGGAAGATGACTATCCTTCTGGTCCCGTTCATGTCATGCTCTGCAAAGCTGCCGATATATGCGCTTTTCACATATGCTTTCTTCCCGGACCACAGAGCTCTTGTGATGATCAGCCTTTATCTGATAGGCATAGTCTTCGGCATACTCTTCGCCCTCATACTCAAGAATACAGGATTCAAGGGAAATCCGATCCCGTTTGTCCTTGAGCTTCCGAACTACAGGATGCCAAGCGCCAGGAGCGTCTTCCAGCTTATCTGGGAGAAGACCAAGGATTTCGTTACACGTGCGTTCACTGTGATATTCTTCGCGTCGATAATAATATGGTTCCTGCAGACATTCGACATAAGGCTTAATGCAGTATCTGACAGCAAGGACAGCATGCTGGCTGCAATAGGTTCGTTCATCGCTCCGATATTCGCGCCTCTTGGCTTTGGCGACTGGAGGATATCGACAGCCTTGATAACAGGATTCATGGCTAAGGAGAGCGTCGTCAGTACGCTTACCGTGCTGTTTTCGGATACGCTCTCTGCG
>CASFMA010000025.1 GCA_949295675.1 uncultured Spirochaetales bacterium
TTCTCCTCTCCGTTTCTGGCATCCCCCACATCAGGCATTGCAGTATTAGTGCCTTTCGGGAGGACTATCACGACACGGAAGCCTTTCGAGCCATCTGTATGGCATGGCGCATAATGAAGAGTCGTTGCATATACCTCGACAACAGTCCTCTTCGGGACGCGGAAAGCCTTTACGCATGACGAGCTTATACGGCCATCCACGATCTCGCCTTCCTTTGCAACAAGGAGCACGAAATCATCCTCACCTATGTTCAGCTCGCTGTCCTTATGGTATTCAAGACAGTTCAGCCTTGTGTTATGCCCCCAGCAAAGACCTGCCTGGATAGGCATCCCGCCATATGCCCTGGCAGAGAACTCATCAACGACATGACACGATTCAAGCTCATCAAGCGCTGCCCTGTATGCAGTCCCGGAATCTGGCATGGGAATCTTTGCCGCAGCATCAATCAGGGCCGAGACATCATAACCATCAAGGACCTTGCCATAATCAGAGAACTCCTTGTCGAAAACCGAAAGAATCTTCACAACAACCTCCTGCGGAACATCTGTCTCTATGATAGACTCAAACACAGCAATATTCCATAATCAAATTTACAGAAGAACCTGTTCAGGAGATTCATCAAACACTGATCTTATATTCCATATACAGGCGGATTGCTGCCTTACCACCATTTGATCAAATCCGTGACTTCCTTACGGATCTCAATGAACTTCGGATCAGCAATGTTCCTTGGATATGGAAGATCTACATCCATGATCTTCTTTATGGTCGTAGGCTTGTTTGTCATTATCAATATCCGCTGGGCAAGATAGACCGCTTCCTCAAGATTGTGCGTAATGAAGAGCACTGTACTGCCTGTGGCCTTCCACAGCTGGATGACTTGATCCTCAAGATAATATCTCATTTTGATATCCATCTGACCATAAGGCTCGTCCATCAGGAGAAGATCAGGATTCATTGCGAATGAACGACCTATGACAACTCTCTGCTCCATGGATACAGATAACTCATGTGGGTAGGCTTTCAAGCACTTATCCAGGCCAAGGATCTTCGCAACCGATTCAACCTGCTTATCAATATAATCCTTGTCCCGCTTCTTTATCTCAAGGCCATATCTAAGATTCTGCTCAACTGTAAGCCAAGGGAATGCCGATGGCTCTTGGAAGACAAAGGCTAGATTATGCTTTGCAGGATCTGCTGGTTCCCCATCTATCAGTATCTGGCCGGATGTTGGTTCGATAAGTTTAGTAAGCAACCTCAGGAAAGTAGTCTTGCCACAACCTGTCGGTCCGACCAAACAGACAAATTCCCCTTTGCCAATATCAAAGCTGACATCTTTCAAGACCTGAAGAGAGCCAAAGTTCTTATTAAGGTCCCTGACTTGTACTTTTGCATTATCACCCATCATACTCTCCTATAATGCCATATCGGTATTGGCTTCAATCTCCTCTCTTATGCGGAGGAATCTCTCGCTTATATTGTCCCTTGGCCTTGGAAGATCTGGCACATAGATATCCTTTACCCTGGCAGGACATGCTGAAAGCAATATTATCCTATCGCCCAGTGTCACAGCCTCCTCGATATTATTAGTAACAAATACTATCGTCCTCTTGTCCTGCTCCCATATCCTGAGGATTTCATTTTCCATAAGATATCTTGTCTGGGCATCAAGAGCACCGAATGGTTCATCCATAAGAAGCACCCCTGGGTTGGTGGAATAAGCCCTGGCTATACCTACCCTTTGCTTCATGCCTCCAGAAAGCTGCCTTGGATACTTGTCCTCAAAGCCATTCAGTCCAACAAGATCAATATACTTCTGGGCAATAGCCCTCCGCTCATTCTTTGGCATCTTCTTTATCTTTAGCCCGAACTCAACATTTTCAGTCACAGTCATCCAGTCCATCAGGGCAGTCTTCTGAAATACAAGGCCAAAGCCATCATTCACGCCATGATATTCCTTCCCTTCATAAAGCATCTTGCCGGTGGTAGGAGATTCCAGGCCTGCTATCATATTCAGCAGGACAGTCTTACCGCACTGTCCAGGTCCCAAGATGACAAGAAACTCATTCTCATACACATCGAACGATACATCTGCAACGGCTTCCTGTGTCTCTTTTCTTGAATGGAAAGATTTGGATATATTCTGCAATGACATCTTTATTCGAGATTTGTTTTCCATGGACACAGCCTCCTCTCAAGGAATGTAAGCACAATAGAAATCAGATAGCCAACGACCCCGATTATACACATGCCTACAATGATCATCGCGACGTCATAGGCTTCCATACCTCTGTTTATCAGGAATCCAACGCCAGAACGGCTGGCCATCATCTCAGCGGCAAGCACAATCATCCAGCCTGAACTAACAGCAGTCTTCACTCCTGCAAAGATGGCAGGGAGTGCTGCAGGAAGAACGATATCCCTTAAGATCTGAATATTTGATGCCTTGTATATACGGCCCACATTCAGCAAAACAGGAGGAACCATCTTAACACCGGTGACAGTATTCATAAGGATTGGTACATATGCTCCCAATGTCACAAGGAAAACCTTTGACACCTCGCCGACACCAAACCAAAGTATCACAAGGGGAATCCAGGCAATAGGAGGAATCGGACGCAGGAACTCAAATATAGGAGAGACAAAAGCATTGACTTTACGGCTCCATCCCATTGCAAGGCCAAGAGGAAGGCCGATCAGCGTTGCGAAGAATACAGCCAGAAGCACCCTTTTCAATGATGCTAATATATGTCCTCCCAATGATACGCGGCTGATCGGACGGCCCATCATCTGCCCAAGTTTCTCGATACAGATCATAGGGGAAGGAAGAAACTCTGGATTCCTCAATGCAAGGAATGTCCAAAGCATCAGGAAAAGGCCTATTGACAGTAAAGTGAATCCTATGGTTTTAAGAATTTCCTTGGTCTGGTTCATTTCTCAGTCCTCCATGGAGTTGCCTTCTTCTCAATGAAGGCTAGGCCGGCAGACATGAGCGCTCCGGATATACCAATAACAAGCATGCCGCAGATGATGATATCCGACCTCACGAAATTACGTCCCTGCTGAATCATATATCCAAGCCCCTGCGTAGCCGCCAGCATCTCGGCAGCTACAAGAGCAGACCAAGCATTACCTAACGATATACGAAGACTTGTAAATACAAGAGGAAGCGAGCTAGGGATGCAAACTGTCCTGAAAATCTGCCACTTGCTTGCTCCGCAAGTCTTCGATACATCAACAAGCGTTTGATTTGTCAGCGTAACTCCTGTATAGGCATTTATCACGCATGGAACAAAAGCAGATACGAATATTATGAAGGCTTTAGCCTGATATCCGATGCCAAGCCAAAGAATTGATATTGGAATCCAGGCAATAGGCGGTATCGGCCTCATTATCTCAAACAGCGGCCGGATCAGACGATTGGCAATCTTATAGTATCCCATTATCCAGCCAAGCGGTATTCCTACAACCACCGCAATTATGAAACCACATAGAGCCAATCGGAAACTCGCCCAGAAATGTACTGGAATCGTCGCACCATCCGGTTTTGGATCCACTAACTTGGTAAAGAATGTACGTATAACCATAGTCGGTGGATTCAGATATCTGATAGGCACAAGCCCTATCCTAACGACAAGCTCCCATATGCCAAAGAAACATACAAGTCCTATGATAGAAATAATAAGCAGCTTACGTCTTTCTCTTGCCTTATTTCTGTTTTCGACTTCAATTGAAGCCGATATGGCTTTCTGATCCGCCACGATTGCCTCCATTCAGCAGAATTGGGCCGCTATCACAGCAGCCCAACCCAATGTCATCAAAGATTATTGATAAATTCTGTATCGATGAAATCCCCAGTCGCAAGTTTATCATAATCAGCTTGTGTGAGATTTCCCTGATTGACAAGGAACTGTGCGAATGTAAGGAAGAGATCCTTCAATTCTCCGCTGTTCATAAGTTCCTTCTGCTCTTCGATAGTCGGGAACGGCCTAAGAGCAATCTCCTTCACACAGTCATCCTCTGTTGTCGTAATGCCTTCATCAAGCGAGAATTCATAAAGCCAGCCAGGGGCATCTTCTGGGTTCTCCCTTATGACTTCAACACCCTCACAATATGTCTTCAGCCATCTCTGCACAAGCTCTGGCTTTTCCTTGACGGCCTTATCCGTAGCTACGATAAGATTATAGAAAGCAAGATCAACAGCATTTGCAGAGGATACCTTTATCCAGCCTTCCTGCTCTGCAAGATATCCGAATGGAGCCCAAAGGCCAACAACATCAGCCTCACCAGCCTTGAAGGCAGGATATGACTGAGCAACTGTCATATCGACAATCTCAACATCATCTGCAGTCAAGCCAAACTTCTCAAGCGTTGCCAACAGAACAAGATGGCAATTTGACGCGCTTTGGCAGATTATCCTCTTGCCCTTCCAGGTATCAGCAGTACCGTAGATATCTGGGAAACCTTCGACCTGTCCTTTGATTTTTGCTATATCGCTGTCAGGACGTACCCAGATATCAATCGTATTCCCATCATAAACAGTAGCACCGATAACCTTCATGTCATATCCAACAACACCAAGTACGGCCCCTGCCATTCCTGTCGTGCCAACATCCCAGGCATCAGATGCTATAGCTTCGTTCTGAGCTGTACCTCCACCATACATCGTGATGTTTGGTGCAAGGCCATTGGCTGTATATATTCCTTCATTTTCCGCGACAATGGTCGGCAGGCCATGAATATACGGATGATGGCTGACATTGATAGGATCAAGCCCTTCAGCAACTTCATTTGATCCGCCCGCGAAGACCATGCAGGCAGAAACAATAAGCATGAGAACAAGCGACAAATGCTTCTTCATACCAGTTCCTCCTTTTCCCGGAAATCGTTTTCCGATGTTTTATGCTATCATGTATATATATTTTGTCAATTTAATTCTTCCACCCGCTTATTATGGTATTATATCCCAAATTCCTAATCCCTGGGGGCATAATTTATATCATGAAGCAGAAAAGGAGCACGATAAAGCAAGTTGCAGAGAAAGCAGGAGTATCTCCTGCGACCATTTCAAGATATCTGAACAACAGCAGATCATTCCCTGATGATGTGACAAGAAGGATCAAGGAGGCAATCGAAAGTCTTCATTATGCCCCGAACGCCAATGCAAGAAGCCTGAAGCAGAACAAGACAAGGATAATAGGCATGATCATTCCTGATATGGTCGTATATATCTATATATGCAAAATCATAGAGCATATACTCTATGATCATCATTATAGCCTTATGATAGCAACCAGCGACTATGATTCGCAAAAGGAAGGCCAGTTGCTGCAGAAGTTCTTTCAGCAGGGTGTGGATGGTATATTGCTGGCATCATGCGGACAGAATAATGAGCACATTTCATTCATAAAGGATCAAGGTATCCCGATTGTGCTTTTCGATCGCTTCCTTCAAAATCTTCCAGACATGAATTATGTGCTCGAGAAAGGCGTAGAGTGCATCCAGAAAATAACGGAATACGCTATATCCCAGGGGCATAGGAAGATAGCATACATGCAGGGGCCATCAAATGAACTGATCTCAACTGAACGTTTCGACGAGTTCAGAAGAATACTCCAAAAACATGGCATCCACGAAAATCCACGGTTCTATTACAAACATGTCATGACGCAGGAACAGATCAGAGAAGCCAGCAATGACATCATTGATCATATCAGCGAAGTCTCCATCGTGATAACAACGAACGCAAAGCAAATCAAATATTTCGTGATGACAGCAAATGAGCGAGGGATAAAGATCCCTGATGATATCTCAATCACAGGATTCGGCCTTGATGAATACCGTACGCTTTTCCCTTACCCAATCACATGTATAATACAGAATCACGTAGAGATAGGCCGCCAATGCGCGAAAATGATGCTTGAGCTCATCAATGATGAAGAACCTCAGGAAAGGATAGTCATGATTGACAGTGATTTCTTCATAGGTGATTCAATACGAAGACTATGCTGAGCGATTCAATAATCTCAAAGAGAAACCACAGCTATAAGTCAATCTAAGATATCCAGATACTCAGGGAAAACGGAAAGGCTCCTTTCAAGTATCCCATTGGCATAGGCTATGAAGAGGCCATAGTTCGTCATAGGCACTCCCTGCTCTTCTGCTCTGCGGTACCGGTCCTTCATCACGCGCTCTGTCAGCATGCACCCTCCGCAATGGATGATAAGGGAGTACTTCGACAGGTCATCAGGGAAGCCTTGGCCTGAAGAGAACTCCAGATCCAGGCTGAGTCCCGTCAGCTTTGATAGAAGCTTTGGTATCTTCTCTGTCCCGATATCCCCGCACTGCCTATGATGGGTACAGCCTTCAGATATAAGCACAGAGTCCCCTTCCCTCAGTGTCCTTATCGCAGCAATGCCACTCACAGCTCCTCTGAGGTTCCCCTTATGCCTGGCAAAAAGGATCGAGAACGATGTCAGGAGGATATCATCAGGAACAGATTGCGAGACAGGCTTGAATGCCTGGCTGTCTGTTATCACAAGCTTCGGGCGCAGCTCTCCTATCGTCTCAGCCACGCGGTCGACAGATGTTATCATAAGCCGGCCATCGCCATCGAGTATATCCCTTATAGTCTGCTGCTGCGGAAGGATCAGCCGTCCCTTTGGAGCTGCCTTGTCTATCGGGATAACCAGAAGGACCATGTCACCTGGAGAGATGAGATCCCTTGCGATCGGAGGCTCCTCTTCCACGATATCGAACGAACCGATCGCATCCCTGAGTTCTTTTATGCCACGCCCCGTCATTGCGCTGACATGAAGGGTTTTCATCCCTTCTCCGAAACTATCCTGACAGCCGTCCACTGAAGCGATATCGGACTTCGCAAGAACGATGATGCAAGGGATCTTCCGGCTCTGTATCCTGGCAAGGAAGCTTCTGTCAGCCTCGCTTGCCGGCGATGATGAATCAAGTACAAGCAGCGCTATATCAGACCTGTCAAGCGTCTTCATGCACTTGCCGACCCGAAGCATCCCCAGATCGCCCTCGTCATCGTAGCCTGGCGCATCCATCAGCACGACAGGGCCCAATGGAAGGATCTCCATAGCCTTGCTGACGGTATCGGTCGTAGTTCCCTTTACAGATGAGACAACGGAAATATCCTGGCCTGCAAGGGCATTCATAAGCGTGGACTTTCCGGCATTGCGGCTGCCGAATATCCCGACATGGACTCTGTTCGAAGATGGTGTGCTGTTCAAAACCTGAAATCCCTCTCACCGCTCTCAATGCGGTCAATGCGTTCACGGACAATCCTGCGGACATTCTCGCTTGGGATCATCCCGATCTCATCAGCGATCATCCTGTCTCCAGCGGCTCTGGTCTCTGGGGAAGCATAATCCATAAGGTACTCCTTCAGCGTCATCAGTGCATTAGGCAGGCAGCAGTTCTGGATCTGGCCGGACTTGCAGAGAGACATGAACCTGTCACCTGTGCGGCCCTCACGATAGCAGGCTGTGCAGAATGAAGGCGTATACCCCATGCCGACAAGCCATCTCACGACCTCATCAAGCGGACGCTGATCCGATACTTCGAACTGGCTTGTATCCTCTTCCTCATCCTCTGCATATCCGCCTACGCTTGTCTTGGATCCGCCGGAAATCTGCGATATGCCAAGATGCAGCGCACGTTCCCTGACTGATTTTGACTCCCTTGTGGACATTATCATGCCTGTGTATGGCACCGCGATGCGGATGCAGGCGACTATCTTGAGGAATGTCTCGTCATCTATGCCGTTGTCAAAATCATCAGGATTTATATCATCAGCCTTCCTGACACGCGGGACTGAGATCGTATGTGGCCCGACGCCATGGACAGCCTCAAGATGCTCTGCGTGCATAAGCAGGCCAGCGAACTCATAGCGATAAAGCTCAAGCCCGAAAAGCACACCGAGCCCTACATCATCAATACCGCCTTCCATGGCCCTGTCCATTGCCTCTGTATGGTAGCAGTAGTCATGCTTAGGGCCTGTCGGATGGAGCTTGAGATAGCTTTCCTTGTTGTATGTCTCCTGGAAAAGTATGTATGTGCCTATCCCCGCCTCCTTGAGCTTGCGGTAGTTCTCGACTGTAGTCGCCGCAATATTGACATTCACACGCCTTATCGCACCATTCCTGTGCTTGACCGAATATATCGTCCTGATTGACTCAAGGATATACTCAATCGGATTGTTCACAGGATCCTCACCTGCTTCGATCGCAAGCCTCTTATGCCCTATATCCTGCAAGGCCTTCACTTCAGCTGCGATCTCTTCCTGCGTAAGCTTCTTGCGAGGAATATGCTTGTTCTTAGCATGGTAAGGGCAGTATACGCAGCCATTCACGCAGTAATTGGACAGATAGAGCGGTGCGAACATCACTATGCGGTTGCCGTAGAAATCATTCTTGATCTGGTTGGCAAGGGAATAGATCCTGTCATTAAGGTCAGGGATGCTGCAGACAAGAAGCACTGATGCCTCACGATGCGAGAGTCCCTTCCTGAGTTCAGCCTTGTCAAGGATCGACTCTATCAAGGCCCTGTTGTCCTTGTTCTCATCCGCATATGCGAGCGTCTTCATGATCTCATCATCATTTATGAAATCATCAGCAAACATTGATTCAGGGTTATACACAATTTCCTCCATCGGGTCAGAATATCTTTCCCTTCAGCTTAAGTTCAGATAGGATCCTGGCCGCAGTCATGCTTTGGCTTCGGATAAGCTGATACTATCAGGAATGAGGGATATCAGCAATGGCCTGGACATGGTCTCCGCGCTCAAGGGAGCCTTCATAGCCAGCCATACGGAGCTTCTCGATAATCCATGCGATATTCTCGCCAGCTTCCTCCTCCGATATCTTCTTGTTGTCATAAAGAAGGTACTTCCTGCGCTCTGTGCTTGGCGTGATATTAGGCATGATAACGTTGGCACCTGCATCAAGCCCATCTATCTGTCCATCTGATGATGCCGTCGCAAGCGCTGTAGTGGATGGGATGAGAGCAGAAGGAAGGGCGATGCGGACAATGGACAGCATGCGCAGCGTAAGGCTGACGCTTCCCATCATCTCATCACGGAAAGGAGTATCGCGATGAGGGATGAACGGGCCTATGCCGACCATCTCAGGCCTGAGATCCTGCAGGAAGGCCATATCAGATGCAAGCGTATCCTCAGATGAGAAAGGAGATCCGACCATCATCCCAGCTCCAGTCTGGAAGCCAAGCCGCTTGAGCGTCCTTAGGCACTCCAGGCGGTTCTGGAATGACATCGACAGCGGATGAAGCTTTGAATAATGAACGGCATCTGCAGTCTCATGGCGGAGAAGATACCTGTCAGCGCCGCTCTGCCTGAGCTTCCTGTAGCTATCCTCGCTTCTCTCCCCTACGCTTAAGGTGATGGCCGCATCGGGGCAAGCTTCCCTGATTTCCCTCACCAAAGCCGTGAGCCTCCCATCATCCCAGTACATGTCCTCGCCGCCCTGCAGCACAAAAGTCCTCAGGCCGATGCTGTAGCCATTGATACATGCAGAGAGGATCTCCTCGGCAGAGAGCCTGTAACGCTCCGCACGGCTGTTGCTTCGCCTTAGCCCGCAGTAATAGCAGTCATTCCTGCAGAAGGAAGTGAACTCGACAAGGCCGCGTATGAAAACCTTGCGTCCGTATATGCTGTCACGGATGGATGAGGCAATGCTCCTCAACCTGGCATCCGGATACGATGCCCTGTCAGAGATGACAGAGAGCCACTCCTGCCTTGAAAGCGTGGCTCCAGCAAGAACCTTCCCTATAAGATCCATCAGGCTTTTGTGTAAAGAGCCTGGCTGCTTACGCCCGGCAGCTTCCCGAGCTTTCCTGAAAGCGCTGATATCACATCGCTCGGGGCATCCATGACGATGCTTATTATGCTCATGTTCCTTTTCTGGTACGGCAGTCCCATCCTTCCGATGATATGCTGGCCATACTGATGAAGGAGAGCGTTGACATCCTCAGCCTTGTCCTTGTCCTCCACGATTATCCCGATCACTGCGATCCTTGTATCTTCGTCCATATAGTCCTCCTAACCGTGTATGATACGCAAATAGAACTATCGTTTGAACCATGCCTCGATGCGTTTGCCGACATTCTCCTGAAGATTGCGGAAGAAGAACTGATAATCGTAAAGATGATATATCCCGTCAGGGAAAAGCGGATTGCTGTAATCAGAGGGCACAACGTCAGTGGCCTTGAGCGTACCTCTGGCACTGTCAAGATAACACCCTGTCAGGCAAGGGATCTCTTCTATTATGGTCCCGGAGTAATCTGTAAAGCATGATCCCTTGTTCATCTCCTTCCCCGCAGGAGTGCTGTCTGTCATCCAGTTCAGAGGGTTTATCCCTATTGTACGCACGCCTTCCGGAACGATTATCGAACCAGAAGATTCCACCGACTCGGTGTTGAATGATATTATGACCCCTGTATCATCCTCGCCCTGTGCCATCCTGAGGCGAGGGAAGGCTTCAAGATCCTCTTCTGTTATCCTCCAGCCTATGCAGTATGCCGCGATGAGCTTCCCGCAAAAAGAAGGATCATCGAAAAGGTCCTCAAGCAGCATCAGCACAAGCTGCGCCCCCTGGGAGACCCCCGCAAGGATAAATGGACGGCCATCGTTCTCGTTCTCAATGTAATACATGAACGCATCCTCGACATCGTCATATGCGATATCAATATATGGCTTTGCATCGTCCTCATCGCCAAGATAAAGAGGAAATGTCATCTGCCTGTAGTATGGTGCGTACATGACCGTGAAATCATCATATATGCCACGTTCCATATTGAGCGCACCCAGAAAGCTCTGCTTTGCTTCCTCATCTGAAAGCGACATGTTGAAATTGCCGGCCTCCCCCATATCGACAGTCGGACAGATAAGGAAAAGGTCCACAGCCTTCCCATCCCCTTCCCTGAAGTACGCCCAGCTATCAATATCAGAGTAATCGACAGGACCGGCAGATATGGCGCATGCGCATAATGCGATCAGAATGAACGCTATGGATTTCGTACAGTATTGATGCTTCATGGCTTGATGATACGTAGATGGTGAATAACCCGCAACCTTTTTGATGATATGGATGTAAGATATATATGGAGGAAGATATGAAGAGATGGCTTGTATTCCTTTCCGCGATCGTCATATCGGCATATACATATGCAGGGACAACGCTGGAGCTGGCGATAAGCCCGGCTATAGATGTGGCTTCATTCATCACGAGCAAGGAAGGGACCGCAAAGGTGGATATGTCGGATGATGTCTCCAAAGGCCTTTACATCTCTGCAGGGATGTTCGGTGATGTCTGCCGATGGCTTTCGATCGGAGGGACCGCTGCCGTGGATGTGAGAAGCCTGATCGAGATGAACGGGGCATTCATCACAATACCGGCAATGGCTGCGATACGGTTCTCATACAGCATGGACCGCCTTGAGATCCCCCTTACGCTGATGGCTGGAGGGCATGCGCAGATAGCCGGAGACAAACTGAAGTTCGGCCCTTGCTTTGCCATATCAGCAGGGATAAGCGTAGGGCTTTCCGACAATATCTATCTTGATATCTCGACATGGGCAGCACTGGCCATGCAGTTCAGCGACGACGGACGCACGTCATACCAGGTGACGCTCAGGCCTGTCTCAATCGGGGCGAAAGCCAGGTTCTAGGAGGAATGCAGATGAAGAAGAACATGATCACTGTGATCTCAGCCATGCTTGCGATCACTTCATGCACCCCGCTCACGCTGATTGACGGGACAATGCTGGATAACTTCATAGATGAGCCTGCCCCATCGGAAGAGACAAAGATAGAAGAGATCATCGTGGATGGCGAGGACTGGGAGATACATTACAGCATCGATGGCTACCGTCTGGAGAACGTCGAGATCCTAGGAATAAAGGAAGACAAAAGCAGGATTGATATCACAGACAGTGTTTCGATTGTGTCCACAGACAACGAGAGCGTGACTATATCATATGGAGGATGTACAGCTGAACTGCCTATAAAGCATGGTGAATCAATAAGCATCTATATAGATCCTGAGACTATCTACTATGATTTCTATATGCCGAATGAATTCCCTGAAGAGAATTCTGTATTTGTCGGATGGGCAGAAGCAGACAATGATGAGCTTCTTCCATTCCCCATAGTGAACTACAGCCATGATGAAGCAATCGCGATACATCCGGTATATAAGGATACAAGCGAAGTATTCACAATGAACGGAAATACAATAAATGGAACCCAAGGAACCCTTTATGAGTTCTATGGAATACCTTCGGCCATCACAGGAATAGAGGCTGGCGCATTCAAGAACAACAAGACAGTAAAAGCAATCGCATTCGAGAACAACGCATCCATAACAGCCATAAGCGCAGATACCTTCTACTTCTCAGGGCTTGAATACATCGAGATTCCCGCATCTGTCACGGCCATAGGCGACAGGGCTTTTGATGGTGCTGTAAATCTCAAGGAGGTCATCTTCGAGGAGGGCTCGGCTCTTGAGACAATCGGGAGAGATGCGTTCTCAGTTCTCAACATGACTGAATTCACGGTTCCAAAGAGCGTGAAGACAATAGAACGAAGCGCATTCGGCATGGATGTATATCTTGAGAAGATCGTCTTTGAGAAAGGCACTGAGATAGAAAGCATCAGCCAGTTCGCATTCGACAATGACTTCTCGCTCAGGACTATAGAGTTCATTGATCCAGCCTCTCCCACGATACCTGATGGCGCAGAGTCTGGATGGGGCGCACCGCTTTCCCCTGTGATAATCTGGGATGGCAACGTGATCTGAGCTACCACCAGACAGGATGCCTGTATGGCGGCCTGAATGGAGGACGCGGCGGAGGCGGAGGAGGAAGCGGCCTATGGTAATGGGGATAACCTAATGATAGATCTATGATATCTGAGTAGATATCAAGCACATCCGATGCTGTATCAAGGGCATATGCAGCGTCATACATGTCACTGGTGGTGCATGATGATAATACAAGGCAGAAGACAATGAGCAAAACAACCGAGAATCTCATATCACTATTATAGAACAGAAAGGCATATATGTGGTTCAGACAATGATTTCATTATAATACAATAAGATATAATCATTTTATAGCCTAAATGAAGAAAAACTTTCTCTGCCGCGGTTTTTCAGGTATAATTGATGGCGGATGAGAGAAAATGAACTAGGACGGTATGATGACTTTGTCATGCCGGACATGGCGACGGCTGCTGCAAAGCCAGCAGTGCGTAGGTTTCGGGAACACGACAGAGGTCGGATCGGTGCTGTTTCCATAATGGCAATCGGGCTTGTCGCGTCCATCGCGCTGTCATATGCCATCTGTTCCGGGCTGCTCCTGCATATCTGGAATGGATGAACATAGGCCATTCGAGCATAGCCTCCTTCTTGGGAGGCTATTGCTTTGCCGGGGCCTTCCCTTTCGACCATCCGCGGGATAATATCAGAGGCAAGGAAATACCATGGATAACAAGAATACACTTGTCGCCTATTTCTCCAGGAAAGGCGAAAACACTTCAACGGATACAAGCAAAGGCAGCGCAGAGACAGTGGCATCAGCACTGTCCAGGATGCTTGACGCCCCTGAATACAAGATCTGCACGGTGAATGGCTACCCAGAGAGCATTGAGGAATGCAACAAGGTCGCCAAGAAGGAGCATGATGAGAATGCCAGGCCAGAACTGAGGAACCAGCTGCCTCTTATGGATGGGATAACACAGCTTATCCTTGTCTATCCGAACTGGTGGGGAGATATGCCGATGGCTGTATATACATTTCTGGACGGCATAGACACTGCGGGGCTGTATATCTACCCGGTATGCACTCATGAGGACAATGGACTTGCCATGACCGAGAGGATCCTAGCCCAGTCATACCCAAAGGCAAATATACAGAAAGGCATCGCACTGAGAGGCTCTTCAGTGCAGGCAGATCCCTCAAAAGCGGAAGAAACTCTCAGGAAATATCTTTCAGAGAGGAATCTGCTGAAATAGGCTGATGAGGCAGGCTCCTTCTTTCATGGAATGAGCCATGCCTGGCCAGAAATGACAGATCAGTGGAGACTCCATCAAAACAGCCTGATGGAGTCTTCTTTGCTAAGACATTCTCCAGAATCTTTCACTTAAGCGGCCAAAATAATAGTTATCAATGGCATAAATGAAGTTATACTGGAAAAAACTTGAACAGGGAGAGTCCATAAGGGAGAATCCATTATCCTATTCTGGCTGTAAAGGAATATCCTTCACTTTCAATGCAATAGGTATCGATGGTTTCAGGATCCTTAAGCAATCATCATGCCTAGAAAACTTCTTATATTGCTTTTAATGCTGCTTCCCCTCCCCCTCTTCTCTTCACAGCTGCTTGTGGGGGTGGAAGCTGGATATAACTACAACATCATCAATACAGAAACAGGATGGCCAGGCACAGAGAATGCCAATGGACATGGCTCTGATATCGCCGTACCTGTTGAATACAGGGTCAATGATTGGTTCTCTGTCAACTCCGGCATACGCTGGATCATGAAGAGTTCCGGATACACCAAGACCTATCAGAATGTGACCGTTGATGATTACATAAAGATGCACCACTCCATCGAGATACCGCTCACGCTGCGCTTTTCTCTGCCCCTAGATGATTTCAGGCTATTCGCAGGGGGTGGCGCCTATATAGGCGTAAGGACTCTCGATGTGGATGCAGGATATGCGATGCAGAATTCTTCCAATGCGTATCTAGCAAACAGATGGGGAGACTTCTATCAGCATCTGGAATTTGAAGCTGATGACAATCTCTTTGATGCAGGAATCATCGCAGAACTTGGCGCATCATATGAATTTGATGATTACGGAAGCTTCTATCTCATTGGCCGTTACCAGTATGGACTTACAAGCCTTGCAAAGAGCTCGTATATGGCGGCTCATACATATTTCGACAGCATCTGCGTAGATGCTGGATTCATGTGGAGGCTCATATGACAAGACTCAGAAACCTGCTGATGGTCCTCTGCATTGCAGTGCTTGCCGCATCATGCCGTCCACAGCCAGACCTCTCCCGGGACTTCGGGGAACCGGAGACATGGGGAGAAACATTCGAGATCTTCTGGAAGAAGATGAGCACCAACTATCTTTTCTGGAACCTTGATTATGACGAGGGAAGAGGATGGGACGATGTATATGCTGAGTACAAGGAGAAATTCGATGCGCTGGGCCTTGTAGCAGATGAGACAAGGAATGATGCACAGCAGAAAGCCAATACGGAAGAAGCATACAGGTATTTCTTCGATATAACAAAGGTACTGAGCGATGGCCATTATACACTTTCGATAAATGACCAGCGTGGCAATGCGATAATGCTCTCACCAAGCACATACAGATTCCTGAAAGAACTTGGATATGATGATACATCAATATTCGGATTCTTCTCAGATACTGACTACCGCAACTCAACCCAGTTCGACAGGTGGCGTGATTACTATCAGGAAAATACTGTACATATCATGGAATATTCATTCGGCTTGCCGAGTGAAGGCACCGGTACCATGCGTGCAAACAGCACGCTTGCTTCTGAATATGGATTTTCCGATATGCAGTATCTGAATAACGAAAATCTTCATATAGCGCTTGGAAGGAACGATGACGGAATTGTTTATTTCGCATTCAACAAATTCGAATTCTATGATTATTTTGCAGATACGGTTGCGAACGGAGCAAATGACGTCACTGATATCGTAATGGCGTTCCATGCGCTTGTCTCCGATGAGAACACTACAGGGGTCATCATTGATATGAGAGGGAATGTAGGAGGCATAATTGCGGATATGTCTATATTATGGACAGCATTCATGCCAGATGATGCTGACCGCATCACAGTCGGGGAAACAAGGCGGAAGGCCAGCGAGAACAGGACAGACTACAGTACATGGACAGGATTTTATATCGAGCGCTGCAGGCTGCTTCCATACGGCTCATTCAATCAAGACGTTCCAATAGCCATCATCATCAATGAGAACAGCGTATCATGCGCAGAGATGTCTACAAGCGCTTTCATGTCATTACGCGATACATACGACTATGATGTGCAGCTGTTCGGCTCGCACTCAATGGGAGGTATGGGCGCACTTCTTGATATGGAAAACTCAGAGGAACACTTCAATGGAGGGATATCCAACGTCAATCCTTATATATCGCTGATATACACCCCATATTGCCAGACAAAAGCAAGCAATGGGCAGAATTACGAAGGAAGAGGCATAACAGCCGATGAGTATGTTGAATTTGACCCAGATGCTTTCAGGAACGGCACTGATCCTCGCCTTGCTGCAGCCCTGGACTGGATCAACAACCATCTCTGAACAACATCCAGAATGTGTCTGGTCATATCAGATCAGGCTAGATGCAAAAACGAATGGCCGCTCTCCGGAGCGGTTCTTTATTGTCCTAACACAGTCTTATCCAGTACACTTATCCTGGCACTGCCATAAACGGATAGGCGGTTCGTCTGGCTTCATGTCGCTTCGACATGGAGGCCTTGCCTCCAAATCTAATGAAGAGGAGGTGGCCCTTATGAATGATTACGAGGTTATAAACGTAGTAATCGGGATTATCGGCTTGGTACTCACGGCCATTGCCATAGGAAAGAAGAATGGTTCTATACATAAAAGTGTGGGATTACTATAAACCAATACAAATAAAGAGATGAAAAAAAGGGTTCAATCCAGTAGAGTTTGAATAACCAAAAAAGAAAACTCAGAGGAAGAACCCTATGGAAGATAGTATCACCAT
>CASFMA010000026.1 GCA_949295675.1 uncultured Spirochaetales bacterium
CATACAAGGGCAAGGGCATCAAGTACGAAGACGAGACTATCCGCCGCAAGGTCGGTAAGTCCGGTGGTAAGAAATAAGGCGGGTTTGACGTATGAACAGAATGATCGACAAGAGAAGAAGGCATCTCAAGAGAAAGCTTCATATCAGGAAGAGGATTTCAGGGACTGCCTCAAGACCGAGAATGACTGTCTTCAGATCGAACTACCACATGTACGTTCAGGTTATCGACGATACAGTCGGCAATACGATCGTATCCGCCTCATCCGTTGAAGCCGATCTCAGGAATCTCAGGAACACAGTAGCCGATGCAGAGAAGCTCGGCGAGATTGCAGGAAAGAGACTACTTGAGAAGAATATCGACAGCGTTGTCTTTGATCGCAATGGTTATCTTTACCATGGCATCATCAAGGCTATTGCTGATGGCGCTAGAAAGGCCGGAGTCAAGTTCTAGGAGCAGATAATGGATAAGGCAAAAGACAGAGAAGTAAAGGATGGAAGCATCGAGAAGCTCGTGAAGCTTAACCGTGTTGCCAAGGTTGTCAAGGGCGGTAGGAGGTTCTCATTCTCCGCTCTGGTTGTCGTAGGTTACGGCGACGGCAGGGTAGGCTATGGCTTCGGTAAGGCCAACGATGTTACGGATGCTATCAGAAAGGCAACGGAGAAGGCTAAGAGCAGCCTTATCACAGTGCCTCTCAAGGGTACGACCATCCCTCACGATATCGTAGGAAAGTTCAAGAGCGCATCAGTTCTCCTTCGCCCGGCTGTTCCAGGTACAGGAGTCAAGGCTGGCGGTGCTGTCCGCCTTGTATGTGATGCTGCTGGAATCAGGGACGTCCTTTCAAAGTCTCTTGGATCCAGGAATGGTATCAACACAGTAAAGGCGACATTCGATGCTCTCGAGCATATGTATGACGCTGCTGAGGTTGCGAAGTCCAGAGGAAAGACTCTGAAGGAGATGTGGGGTTAATCATGGCACAGATAAAGATCACACTCGTAAAGGGACTGGCCGGAACGCTTCCGAAGCAGAGAAAGACTATAAAGGCTCTCGGGCTTGGGAAGATTTCCAGTTCCGTGGTACACGAAGCGAATCCATCTACTCTTGGCATGGTTCGCACGGTAGCTCACCTCGTGAAGGTTGAGGAGGTCTAAATGGCACAGATCGTAAAACCAGCCGGGGCAACTACCCGGAAGACGATAGTAGGGCGTGGCGCATCCAGCAAGGGCAGAGCTTGCGGAAGGGGCCATGATGGCCAGAACAGCCGTTCAGGTGGTGGTGTCCGTCTTGGATTTGAAGGCGGGCAGATGCCTCTCTACAGGCGCCTTGCAAGACGTGGCTTCTCGAACTACCCGTTCAAGGTAGAGAGACAGGCCATCTCTGTTGCGGAGCTTGACAGGGTATTTGCTGATGGCGAGACAGTCTCTGCTGAGACTCTCAAGGCTAAGGGACTCATCAAGGGTCAGGTTGAGGCTAAGATCCTCTCTGATGGCGAGATTTCAAAGAAGCTTGCTGTTGAGGGTGTCAAGATCAGCGCAGCAGCTGCAGAGAAGATCAAGGCTGCAGGCGGCGAGGTAAGGTAAAGACTCAAATGGCAAACACTCTGGTAGAAATGTTCAGAATGAAGGACATCAGGAAGAGAATACTCTTCACTTTCGCGATCCTTGCGGTTACGAGGGTGGGAGCAATCCTTCCGATCCCTGGTATCAATCCAGGGGTTGTCCTCAGCTATTTCGAGACCAACTCGAATTCCTTCACGGAGTATCTGAACTTCTTCTCTGGCGGTGCCTTCGCTAACTTCTCGATTTTCATGCTTGGAGTTATGCCATACATCAGCACGCAGATCATCATGCAGCTGCTGATGCTTGTCATTCCTTCCCTCAAGAAGCTTGCGCAGGATCCCCAGGGCTCAAAGAAGGTACAGCAGTATACTCGTTATGGTGCGATTGTAGTCAGTGCCATCCAGTCACTTGCTGCATCTGTATATGCTTCAAGCATCCCAGGTGCGATAGCAATCGGCAGGGTTCCTTTCACTATCGTTGCCATGATCACCGTGACAGCTGGTTCGATGACAATGGTCTGGCTTGGTGAGAAGATTACGGATAAAGGTGTTGGAAACGGCATATCGCTTCTCATCTTTGCAGGTATCGTAGCACGTATCCCATCAGCTTCGTACCAGATGGTCAGAAGCATCCAGCTTGGAGTGCTGAATCCTGTATCGCTGATAGTGGTTATCGTGATGTTCTTCTTCGTTGTCGCACTCGTTGTGTATGAGGAGAAGGGACAGAGGAAGATTCCAGTGCAGTATTCCCGTCGTGTTGTAGGAAGAAGGATGTATGGATCCCAGAGTTCTTATATCCCATTCAAGATCAACCCTTCAGGAGTAATCCCTGTGATCTTCGCATCTACGCTCCTTTCATTCCCATTGCAGCTTGGCTACAATTCGAATATCGGATGGTTGAGGGCTGTCGCTGATTTCCTCAATCCTCAGGGTGCACCGTATCTGATCATATACACCCTGCTCATCATAGCGTTTGCTTTCTTCTATACGCAGGTGAGCCTCAATCCGATTGAGATGGCTAAGAATATCCGTGACAACGGTGGGTCGATTCCAGGGGTCAGGAACGAGAAGCTCGAAGAGTATCTTACAAAGGTCCTCAACCGCATCGTTCTGCCTGGCGCAGTGTTCCTGGCATTCATTGCCCTGATACCGACGCTGATCCAGATGTTCTTCAATTTCCCGGCAAGCGTGGCTATGCTGTTTGGTGGAACTTCTTTGATCATCCTCGTAGGCGTTGACCTGGAGACAATGAGGCAGCTTGACGGTATGATGAAGATGCACCATCATGATGGATTTGTTGATGCAAAGAAGCGTAGGCTAAAGAAATTCTAATTGGGAGCTTGGAAATGAAAGTAAGAGCTAGTGTCAAACCAATTTGCGATAAGTGCAAGGTTATCAGACGTGCCGGTGTTGTACGCATTATCTGCGAGAACCCGAAGCACAAGCAGAGACAGAAATAACAGGAGGCCATGAATGGCACGTATAGCAGGTGTTGACCTGCCTAACAAGGCAGTGAAGATCGCACTGACATATATCTATGGTATCGGAAGGAAATCCGCTGACGATATCTGCAAGAAGACGAATATCGATCCAGAGGTCAGGATCAATACCCTGTCCAGCGATGAGCTTGCTCTCCTGAGAAAGGTCATTGAGGACGAGTACAAGATCGAAGGTCATCTCCGCACCGAGGTCGCTCTTAACATAAAGAGGCTGATGGATATCGGCTGCTATAGAGGACTCAGGCACAGGAAGGGACTCCCTGTCAGAGGACAGAGGACTAAGACCAATGCTAGGACCAGAAAGGGCAGAAAGAAGACTGTCGCCAATAAGAAGAAGTAAGGGGCAGGTAGGAAATGGCTAACGTAAAGAAAAAGACAAAGAAGACCGTAATCGAGGGTAATGTCTATATCCAGGCAACCTTCAACAATACGATCATTACGATTACCGATATCGCTGGAAATGCGATTGCATGGGCCTCTGCAGGCGGACTCGGATTCCGCGGTGCAAAGAAATCCACACCTTATGCTGCTCAGACAACTTGTGAGACAGCGGCAAAGAAGGCTATGGACTTTGGCCTCAGGGAAGTGAATGTCTATGTAAAGGGACCAGGAGTTGGCCGCGAGAGCGCTATCAGGACTCTTGGCGTGCTTGGGCTCAAGGTCCGCACCATCAGAGACGTTACCCCTATTCCGCATAACGGTTGCCGTCCTCGCAAGACTCGCCGTGTCTGATTGACTGCGGGTTTTCCCGCAGCTGTAATAAGGAGCTATAATGGCTAGGAAAAATCTTCTCAAGGGGTTTAAGAGACCCGCGGGAGTCATCCTTGATCACACAGTCTCGACAGCTGACCGTGGTGTGTTTGTCGCCTATCCTTTCGAGAGGGGGTTCGGGACGACTGTAGGCAATACCCTGCGTCGTGTACTTCTCTCTTCTATCCAGGGATATGCCGTGACTGCAATCCGCTTCACTACCTTCGGTGATACCGAGAACAGGGAAGCTCACATGGTCACATCTGAGTTCGAGCCTCTTACTGGTGTCAGGGAAGATATCAGCGATATCATTGCAGCCATTAAGAAACTGCAGATCAGTATGCCGGAAGATAGCGAGGGAACAGTCCTCACGATTCCATGCAAGGGGCCAGGCGTCATAACAGGTAAGGATTTCGAGCGCGATCAGGTTACTGTAACCAATCCAGATCTCCCGATCTTTACGATGATGGATGACTGCGATCTTGAGATGGAAGTGCAGATTGACCTTGGAAGGGGTTATGTCCCGTCGGAGCTTAACGAGAAGTACTCAGAAGAGCCTGGCGTCATCTCAATTGATGCTTTCTATTCTCCTGTGAAGAGGGTAAGGTACTCAATCGAGCCGACAAGGGTCGGACAGAGGAACGACTATGAGAAGCTCACTATCGAGATCATCACTGACGGTACGATCTCTCCTGAGAATGCGCTTGGCGAAGCTGCCAAGATCATAAAGGAGCATTTCACGATCTTCATCAACTTCGATGAGGGTAAGATCTGCACTACAGAGGAAGCTGATGAGGAAGAGGAAAGGATCCGCCGCCTTCTCGATACTCCAGTTGAGGAGCTTGAGCTTACGGTGCGTTCTTCCAACTGCCTCAAGAATGCAGGAATCAAGACAATCGGTGATCTTGCAAGGAAGACTGAGGATGAAATTGCCAAGACCAGGAACTTCGGAAAGAAGTCCCTTTCTGAGATCAAGGATAAGCTCAGGGAGTGGGGCCTTACGCTTGGCATGACTGACTTCAGTGTATTGAAGACGTCTATCAAAGTTCCAGAGAACAAGGAAGAAGAGAACAATGAAGCATAGGATCGGATACAATGCGCTTTCCCGTAAATCAAGTCAGCGCAAAGCCCTCATGCGCAGCATGGTGACATCACTTCTCAAGTATGAGAGGATCGAGACAACCAAGGCCAAGGCGCTTGAGGTTAGGAAGATGGCTGAGAAGCTTATTACACGCTCAAAGGTTGATTCGGTGCATAACCGCCGCGTCGCTGCCCGCTATATCTATGATGAGGCTGTCGTGAATAAGCTTTTCAAGGAGATCGGACCTCTCTATACAGAGAGAAATGGCGGTTATACCCGCATTCTCAAGACTGGAAACAGGCTTGGAGATGCAGCTGAGATGGTCATACTTGAGCTTGTCGAGAAGACAAAGAAAGAAGAGAAAGCTGCAGATAAGAAGGACAAGAAGTCCAAGGAGAAAGCCTCCAACTAAGCTTCCGAACCATGGAAGGAGAAACAGGCATTGCCTGAAGCCGTCACAGTGCGTGGCGGTTTTCTTTTTCCCATAATATCTCGCTATATCTTGTGTATTTTCTGAGGAATTTCATTATGTGTCCACAAAAATGAGGATGTGGTTAAAAAACCTCACCTTGACAGTTGTTCGACTTTGCTACAATATCAGAACATTAAATGACTGGAGGAGGAGTAAATCAAATGGCGATTTTCATCTTCTCTCTCCTATGTCTGTTCGCTGGCATTGCAATAGGCTTCCTTGCCCGTTGGATATACGCAAAATCGAAGCTCACTTCGGTAGAGCAGAAGGCTCAGAGGATTTCGGAAGATGCCGTTTCCAAGGCTGAGGCCGAAGCCCGTGAGATAATCCTGGAAACTCGCGATAAGCTCCTGAAAGAACAGCAGCAGCAGGATCGAGAGGCCAGGGAGCGAAGATTCGAACTGCAGAAATCCGAGAGACGTCTTCTGCAGAAAGAAGAGAATCTTGAGCATCGACAGCAGGAACTTGAGAGAATAAAGCAGCAGCTTGGAGAGAGGGAAGGGGCGATAAGCCTCAAGGAAAAGGAAAACGAGGATCAGGCGCAGAAGCTTGGCCAGGAGCTTGAAAGAGTCGCTTCAATGACTCAGGAAGAGGCGAAGAACCTCATAATCGAGCAGATGAAGCGTGAAGCCGAGCGTGATGGCCAGGTTTATGTAAACAAGATCGAGCAGGAAGCGCAGGTACAGGCCGATAAAGTCGCGCGCGATATAATCGTGACATCCATACAGAGGCTTGCCACTGAAGTTTCCGGAGAGACGACAACAGCATCTGTATCGCTTCCAAGCGATGAGATGAAGGGAAGGATCATCGGCCGAGAGGGAAGGAACATAAGGACCCTTGAGACGCTTACCGGGGTGGATATCATCATTGATGATACGCCTGAAGCAGTGGTCATATCATGCTTCGATCCTGTAAGGAAGGAGATAGCCCGTGTCGCTCTTGAGCGTCTTGTGCAGGATGGACGCATACATCCGGCCCGCATCGAGGAGATGGTCAACAAGGTATCGAAGGAAGTAGGGCGCATCATCGTGGATGAAGGCGAGAAGGTCGTCTTCGATCTCGGATTCCATAATATGGGACCGGAGCTGATCAGGGCGCTTGGCCGCCTGTACTTCCGCACAAGCTATGGCCAGAACGTGCTTCTTCATTCCAAGGAAGTCGCGATACTTGCCGGCATGATTGCCTCAGAGGTCGGTGCTGATGCAGAGATAGCCAAACGCGGCGGTCTTCTGCATGATATAGGAAAAGGTGCAGAGACAGAGAGCGATGCCAACCATGCGGAGCTTGGTGCTGAGCTCGTAAAGCGTCTTGGAGAGGATCCTCGTGTCGTCAACTGCGTGCTTGCTCACCATAATGACACGGAACCTGCCTGCATCGAGGCCATCATCGTCCAGATCGCAGATGCGATTTCCGCAGCACGTCCAGGTGCAAGACGTGAAAGCCTTGATAACTACATCAAGCGTCTTGAGTCGCTTGAGAACATTGCCAAGAGCTTTGATGGTGTGGATAACGCATTCGCTATCCAGGCTGGCCGTGAGCTCAGGATAATGGTCAACAGCGAGAAAGTATCCGATGAGGATGCCAAGAAGATCGCAGTCGGCATTGCTGAGAGGATTGAGGCTGAACTCAGGTATCCCGGAAAGATCAAGGTCACGATCATAAGGGAGACAAGGGTTACAGAGTACGCGAGGTAATTATGCGTGATAAGATTGCGCGTGTCCTGATGCTGGGAGATGTATCAGGCAGCGCTGGAATGGGAGCCCTTTTCCTGGGGCTCTCTTCATTTGTCAGGGAGAAGAACATAGACATCGTAGTCGCGAACGGTGAGAACGCGGCTGGCGGCTTCGGCATAAGCGAGGCTGATTTCCATAAGTTCAGGGCGATGGGGATCGATGTGATAACAAGCGGGAACCACATTTGGCAGAAAGACGATATACTGCCTGTGCTTGACAGGGAGGATACTATACTCCGCCCCGTGAACTATCCAGAGCCGTGCAGCGGCCGTGGATGGACTGTCAAGAAGAAAGGCAACCTGGAATATGCCGTGATAAACGCACAGGGCCGCATGCTTATGAGCCCGATAGATGATCCTTTCAAAAGGGTGTCGGAAGCTCTGCGCGAGATTGGCCGCAACATCAAGGTCATCCTCGTTGATTTCCATGCGGAAAGCACCGAGGAGAAGGAAGCCATGGCTTTCTTCCTTGATGGCAAGGTGAGCGCTGTGGTCGGCACGCATACCCATGTCCAGACAGCTGATGAGAGGATACTCCCCAAAGGCACTGCGTATATCACTGATCTCGGCATCACAGGAGTCATAGACGGCGTGATAGGATCATCGCCAGCTAAGTCGATAGAGAGGCAGCTGACACAGCTTCCGATAAAAAGCGAGGTAGCTGAAGGTGAAGGACACATGCAGGGAGCTGTGATAGAGATCGATACAGCGACAGGCAAGGCTGTTTCGATAGAGCGTTTCACCCGCTGACCGTCGGTATTCCCGATCAACCATCTGAGGCCCTTTTCCGGGGCCTCATTGTCTTGCCTGCTGCAATGCAAAGGCACTTCACCGTTTTCACTCTTCAGGTTAAGATTCATATATGTCAGAACGATGCGGTATCGGAATATCATCAGGAATAGTCATGGCGAAGGCGTATGTCTTCCGCCATAGTGAGATATACATCTCATATGAGACTGTGGAGGATCATGATGCTGCCTTGCAGGCTTTTGAGGCGGCTTACCGCAAGACACACTCGGATATAGATGCGATAGATGCCGGAAGCGAGGATGAGAAAGCCATACTTGCAGTCTACAAGGCGATGCTTGAGGATCCGGATTACCTTCTGCTCATTCGCAGCAATATAAAGGACAAAGGGTATAACGCAGCATGGGCGGTAGAGGCTGCAACTGATAAATACGTATCGCTTCTCGAACGGGTGAACGATGATTTCTTCAAGGAGAGGATCGCTGACCTCCGTGATATCTCCGGGCGGATAATATCTGAGATATCAGCAGAGGAGCGCCGTGATATAACAGTGCCATATCCCGCGGTGCTGGTAGCGGACTACCTGCTGCCTTCTGAGATCATCTCGATGGACCTGTCGTGCGTCAAGGGCCTCTGCCTCGACAAAGGAGGCGTCACAAGCCATGTCGCGATACTCGCAAGGTCGCTTGGCATACCATCGGTCTTTGCGCTTGGGGATCTCTCTGCCGATGTCAGTGATGGGGATCTCATCGCACTGGACGGCAAGGCTGGGACTGTAGCTGTGAATCCTGACAGGAAGATGAAGGCCATGTACAGGAAGAAGCTTGACAAGCAGATCCGCGCAGAAGCAAGCCTTGAGAACGGAGCCGGGGAGCCAGCGGTCACAGCAGATGGCTTTGAAGTCAGCCTTATGGGCAACATAGAAGGGCCGGAAGGAATCGAATCGCTTATAAAGGCCGGTGCTGATGGCATAGGCCTGTTCCGTACAGAGTTCCTTATGATGCTTCCTGAATATGCAGATAAGGAGAAGCGCACAGCTGTCTATCGCGAGACTGTGGAACGTATGTCCCCATATGGGCCTGTCACATTCCGCACATATGATATCGGGGGCGACAAGGTGCCGAAGGAGATGAAGATCGAGGAGGAGAACCCCATACTCGGCTGGCGTGCGGTAAGGCTGTGCATGGAGATGAAGGATCTTTTCCGTGACCAGCTCATCTCCATACTGAAGGCATCTGCAGGCTATAAGGATGTCCGTCTCATGTTTCCCATGGTATCAGGCTCTGAGGAGCTCAAGTCAGTCATAGCATTCCTTGATGAGGTCAAGGATGAGTGCAGGAAGAAGGGGATAGAGTTCGCTGAGGATATAAAGATAGGCACGATGATAGAGATACCATCTGCCGCGATAACAGCCGATGTGATAGCGAAGTATGTCGATTTCATGTCGATCGGCACAAACGACCTGATCCAGTACACGATTGCCGTGGACAGGAGCAATGAGAAGATATCATATCTTTACAGGCCACTGCATCCTGCTGTCCTGCGATTGCTGTGGCATGTGGCTGAAAGCGCGCACAAGAACGGTATACCTGTGTCGATGTGCGGCGAGATGGCAGGTTATCCCGACTATCTTCCGATCCTCATTGGAATGGGCATAGATGAGCTTTCGATGGCTTCATCATCGATAATGGAGGCAAGGCGCCGCATCAGGAAGCTCAGCCGCTCCAGTTGTGCCTCCTTTGTAAATCATGTACTCTCTCTTCCAGATGCTCAGGAAATAGAGAGAGCGCTTAAGGAATTCAATAGCAAACATGGAAAAGCTTGATATAAGGAACAAGGCAGATATAGATACAAGGCTTCCACTTATCTCGATAATAGGAAGACCGAACGTAGGCAAGTCAACGCTGTTCAATAGGCTTATCGGAAAGAGACGCGCGATAACAGATCCCACCCCGGGCGTGACACGTGATCCTATCCCTGAGAGATGGCTTCTGGGCAATAATCCAGTCACCCTTGTGGATTCCGGTGGAGTCAAGCTGGATAAGGAAGGGCTTGATCATGCCGTGAGCGACAAGTCCCTCTCACTGCTTTCGATAAGCGATGCGATAATCTTCCTGATGGACTGCATGGAGGTGACAAGGGAGGACCAGCTCCTGATAGATGAGCTCCGCCCTTATTCAGATAAAGTTGTTCTCTGCGTCAATAAGGTGGATGACATAAAAAGGGACGATCTTGTCTGGAACTTCTTCTCATATGGCTACCAGCGTGTCGTCGGGATATCTGCAGCGCATGGCCTCGGCATAGAGGATCTCGAGGATACTCTCCTTGGAATGCTTGATCTTGAGCGCACCGAGGATGAGCCTGAAGAGCCCGAGACCATAAAGCTTGCCATACTCGGCAAGCCTAATACAGGCAAGAGCACTCTCATGAACCTGCTTACCGGCCGCGATATCTCGATAGTAAGCCCCATTGCCGGCACGACACGTGATGTCATGCGCGGCACGTTCATATACAAAGGCACTGAATACACCGTCCTTGATACCGCCGGGATAAGGAGGAAGAGCAAGGTCGATGAGGATGTCGAGTATTACTCTGTCAACAGGGCGATCAAGACCATAGACGATGCTGATGTCGTCCTGCTTATGATAGACATAACGGAGGGGATCTCGGATCAGGATAAGAAAATCGCCAACCTTATCGTCAGAAGGGGAAAAGGAGTGCTGCTTGTGCTGAACAAGATGGATCTCCTGAAGGGAACCCCAAATGAGATCGAGGCGATAAAGGACAGGGTCAGGTTCCTTTTCCCGATTCTTTCCTTTGCCCCGCTGATGCCTATATCTGCACTCGATGGCATCGATATAGGCAAGATGCTTGATATGGTATGGGCGGTCTGGAAGCAGCTGAACAAGCGAGTCGACACATCACAGCTGAATGAAGCCCTGCAGGTATGGACGCATGACAATGAACCTCCACGCGGAGCGCAGGGGCACTATAAGGTACTTTATGGGACGCAGGTGTCTTCAACCCCTGTCCGCTTCCTGTTCTTTGTCAACCGCATACATGGCTTTCCGGAGACCTATGTCTCCTATCTCAAGAACATGATCCGCCGTGATTTCGGGTTCACGAACATTCCTGTTGAGATATCACTTCGCGAGAGACGCCGCAATCCAAGCCTTCATGAGAAAGGTCCTTCGAAGAACGAGGCTGCGATTCAGAGCGTTATGAAGAGCAATTCAGGCAAATCCGCCAAGAAGAGCGGTGTTTCCAGGAAGCCTGGCGGAAAGGCCAGGACAGGGAAGGCCAGGGAAGCCGCGGAGAAGATCGTACGCAACCAGAGGCAGAAGAGGAAGTAAGATGGGACTAGCAGCTCAGTGGCATATAGAGGCTATAGCTTTTGATATTGACGGGACACTCTATCCTAAACGCTCGCTTGATCTTCGCCTTGCCCTGACTTCCATCCTCCATCTTCCATTCGCGCTGCGCTATAACGCCATGAGGCGGCAGATACGAAAGGAGGATGGGCTTGCAGCTAGGCCTCCCATGCCCCTCTGCGCATTCCAGGCGAGGGAAGCCGGGATAATGTATCCAGGGAAGGATAGGACCCGTTGGTTCATATCAAAGGAGGAAAGGGTCTTCAGGCGCCCATGGGAGAAGGTCTTTGGCAACATCGAGGGCTTTCCAGGCATGAAGGCTGCGCTGGAGGAAGCTTCGGCGTCTTACAGGCTATGTGCCCTCTCAGATTTCCCTGTTGGCGTGAAGCTCAGGGCTTTGGGCGTTGAGGATTTGTTCTCGTTCATCGCCTCATCGGAGGACTATGGAGCTCTCAAGCCATCCGCGACGCCGTTCATTGCGATGCTTGATGCGATTTCTCTCACGCCTGACCGTGTTCTTTATGTAGGAGACAGCGAAAGCAAGGATATAGCTGGCGCAAAAGGTGCAGGAATGCGCGCTGCCCTTATTTCCCCCTCCTGCAGGAAAGTGTATAGTAAAGCTGATTTAGTTTTCTCATCCTGGAATGAATTCAGGGAGAGGGTGCTGTAGGGGTATGTTGATATGCTGATGACGAAGGATCTCATTATTTTCGCTGTTCTGGTTGTTCTGGTCTCTTTCTTCCTTAATCTTCTTGTGCTGGGGATATCAAAAAGGAAGAATCGCAATGAGCGTACGCTGAAGAATATAAACATGCAGATCAAGGCATTCAGGAATGAGTCCTCGTCAACGATCGAGCGTATCAGCACTGCAGGACGCGAGTGCCAGCAGGCAGTCGAGGCAAAGATAGGGGAAGCCGGTGCGATGATCAAGCAGGTCGCAGATTCCCTTGACTCGCTCTCGCAGCACCATAAGGACCTTGCTGCACTCGAGACTGTCTGTGTCAATTACAAGACAGCGCTTGAGAAGCTAAGGATATCAACAGAACAGGCCGAGGCAAGGATACAGGCCGTGCAGGAAGAGGTGCGGAAGGCAGAGGCCGTGAATGAGTTCGTTGCATCTTTCCAGAGCGATGCTGAGCGCCTTACAGGCCAGATGCAGGACCTGAGAAGCGATTATGTACGTCTTGTTGCGGCAACAGAGGAGAATCTGAAGGCCGCTGCAGAGGTCCAGAGGAACGAGAACCAGGACATGCTGCAGGAGTTCGGAGCGACACTTGGTCGTTTCCGCTCTGATTTCGGTGATTACGTATCATCGCTGAGGGCTGAGTTCGAGGCATTCTCTTCAGAGGAAAGGAAGAAGGCCGATGATGCCATCATCGATACAGAGAACAGAAGGGAATACATAATCAGAAGCCTGGATGAGGGAAAAGCCGCGCTGGACGCATACAGAGGCGAGCTTGAGTCATCCCTTGCAGCCCTCGAAGAGAAGACACACGCGCTTGAAAGCAATGCAGACACTTCGATAGCATCATTCGCCAATGCAGTTGACAGCCGCAGCGAGGAGGCCAGGAACGCCATCGATAAGGCCGTTGAGGAAATGAAGGCGAAGATTGCCGAGATTGACAGGGCAGAGGATGATGAGACCGAGAGACGCAAGGTATCTCTCTCGGACAGCCTTAATGAGATAATGGATTCCCTGGATAGTGCCATAAAGGAGAAGAGCGAGTCGTTCTCCTCGATGTCATCGGCTCTGTCCAGCTCATTCGAGTCAGCCCTGGATGAGAAGAAAAGAGCTGCAGAGTCCGATCTTCAGTCCCTTATGTCCAGGCTTCAGGATGAAGCCGCCTCGATCCGTGATGCGATCGATGGCCTCAGACGGACAGGAGAGGACGCGGAAGAGAATACGAAAAGGACGATCCAGGAGGCTCTTCAGAATGCAGAGAACGCAAGGTCCGCGCTCGATTCCGAGAGGAATGTATTCATCTCCTCTTCCTGCGATGCTCTCCAGCGCGGCTTTGATTCTATGATCGGAGAGATCGACAGCCGCTATCAGAAGATGAAAGAAGATGGAGAGGCTTTCATCAAGAACCTTGCAGATCGTGTGCAGGAAACAAGGGAGACCATCGCTCTTCTTTCAGAGGGTGAGAGGGAGAAGATTTCTGATTCCGTGGACAGGCTGAATGAGCTTGAAGGCAAGATAAAGCTCTCCGAGGATCAGCTGACCGCGCTCTCAGAGCAGATCACGCGTACCCGCGAGGAGCTGTTCACGGTCCAGCAGGACAGAGGCAAGCTCGACAGCGATATCGCAGAGAAATCAAAAGAGCTTGACAAGCTCCAGAGCGATATGCAGAGCGCAAAGGCCCAGAGAATCAACGAGGAAGCGGCACTTGTCCGCCTTAAGCTTCAGATAAGCAATCTCCAGAAAGCGAACGCTGCAAAGGACAACAGCGCAAAGAAGAAGCCTGAGGATATGATAGAGGAGTTCCCCGATGATATCTTCACAGGCAATATAGAGGATGTGGATCTTTCCGACGATAATGACAATTAAGGCTTATTGCCGCTCCTTCGGGGCGGCTGCCTTGCTATTCAAGGCATGCTTTTGCCTTGTCCAGCATAAGCCTGGCGTATCCTTCAAGGCCCATCTTGCCAAGTCTCTCTTTGTTGGGAATCTCAAGGACGACCGGTATCGTGGCATGATCAGGGATGCAGTTCATTATCTTCTTTATTCCGGCAACTCCCTCCCCGGGGCAGGCCCTGCGTGATAGTCCATCGCGCTGAAGGTCCTCCATCGATCTGGATGTGGCAGCAAAGCAGTCGCACATATGCACAACGTGAACCATTTCTGCGGGCATCTGCGGATTTCCTCCGGGGAGACTCCTGAATGATGGAAATGGAATATGTCGATAAGAAGGCCTGCATTAGGCTGTCCTGCGCGCTCAAGCAGCTGCCTTGCCTGAATGATATCGGGGATGCCTGACCATATGATCGGCTCAAGGTTCACCTTCATGCTGAAGCGCGATGCAATCCTGCAGATATCCCTGAAGCGGCTGATGCGAGCCTCCCTGTCCCTTGATGGGATGGTGAGAGTAATGTCTTCTATGCCTAGCGCTGCAGCAGCTTCGAGCGATGGGATGCACTTCTCGGCATTGAAGTCATCGGTGATGCGTATAAGCTCTGCATCCCTGCACTTGAGCCCTGTCTCTTCAAGTGCCTTCCGCGTCCTGTCCATCATGGCTTTGTCATGGGCGATGTCATAGGCATGATCGTCTTCACGCCCTAATATGCGGAGGCTCACCGCGTCATAGCCAGCGGCGGCTGCAGCCCTTATGAAGGCCGGAGGGGGCGTTGCAAGGTCAGCAAGGTGGGCAAGCGAATAGATGTGCATAGCGGTATTATACCATCAATCTTCTGTGCCATTTGACTATGTCTATCTACTTTATTACATTCTCTTTATGCGCTGAGGACGCTATATGTCACGTAAGAACAACAAGAAAAGAGGAAATATGGCTGAAGAAGAGAAGAAGGAAGTCGAGGAGACTCCTGTTGAAGAAAAGCCCGAAGAGGCTGGACAGGCTGTGGAGAATGATGAGACTGAAGCTCTCAGGAGCCGCGTAAAGGAACTTGAGGACAAGGTTGCGGAGCTCAATGACAGGATCCTCAGGGATGCTGCAGAGACAGAGAACTACAAGAAGAGGCTCCGTCAGGATAAGGAGAATGCAGTCAAGTATGCTAATGAATCGCTTATCCGCGATCTGCTGGATCCACTTGATAATTTCTCCAGGGCCATAGAGGCTGCTGAGAAATCACAGGATGTCGAGACAATAAAGAAAGGCGTTGAGATGGTTGAGAGCCAGCTGAAGACTGTCTTGAGCACGAACTGGGGGCTTGAGCAGTTCTCTCCCGATGGCCAGGATTTCGATCCGTCTGAGATGGAAGCCTGCATGATGAAGGAAGAGGAGGGCCTTGACAAGGAAAAGGTCCTGCAGGTCTTCATGAAAGGCTACAAGCTCCATGGCAAGGTTCTCAGAAGCGCTAAGGTCGTGGTAGGCAAGCCTAAAAAGAATTGACGATTGCCCGCGGCTTTATTATCTTACCGTTGATGGGAGCGGAAGCTTCCGGATTGAGAAGAATTAAACTGATACATGGAGAGAAAATAAAATGGGAAAGATTATTGGCATAGACTTGGGAACGACCAACAGCTGCGTTGCCGTCATGGAAGGCAGCGAGCCAGTGGTTATCGCAAACAGCGAAGGGGACAGGACGACACCTTCTGTAGTTGGCTTCACTGATTCTGACAGGCTTGTCGGAAAGCCGGCAAAGAACCAGATGGTCACGAACCCTGAGAATACTGTCTATTCTATAAAGAGATTCATGGGACGTAAGTACCATGAGGTAAGCGAAGAGCTTAAGATGGTCCCTTATAAGGTGGTTGCCGGAGCAGGGGACGAGATCAAGGTCGATATAAGGGGCAAGGAGTATTCCCCTCAGGAGATTTCCGCTATTGTCCTTCAGAAGATGAAGAAGACAGCAGAGGATTATCTCGGTGAAAGCGTCACAGAGGCTGTCATCACCGTTCCTGCATATTTCAATGACGCGCAGCGTCAGGCTACGAAGGATGCAGGAAGGATAGCAGGACTTGATGTGAAGAGGATAGTGAACGAGCCTACAGCCGCTGCCCTTGCATACGGATTTGGAAAGGATAAGAGCGATAAGGAAGAGACCATAGCTGTCTATGACTTCGGTGGCGGTACTTTCGATATCTCTATCCTCGAGCTTGGTGATGGCGTTTTCGAGGTTAAGTCCACTAATGGAGACACACACCTCGGAGGCGATAATATCGACCAGGTCATAATCGACTGGATGGTTGCTGACTTCAAGCAGAAGAACGGAGTTGACCTTTCCAATGACAAGATGGCGCTCCAGAGGCTCAAGGAAGCTGCAGAGCAGGCTAAGATCACGCTTTCGTCATCCATGACGACAACGATAAACCTTCCGTTCATCACAGCCAACGCCAATGGGCCGCTTCATCTCCAGATGGAGCTCTCAAGGGCTAAGTTCGAGCAGATGATCGCGCCTATCATAGAGAGGTCGAAGGTCCCTTGCCAGAATGCGCTCAGGGATGCCGGTATCACTGCAAGCGGTGTCGATGAGGTTATCCTTGTCGGTGGATCTTCCAGGATCCCTGCTGTCCAGGCTCTCGTTAAGGAGCTTTTCGGAAAAGAGCCGCATAAGGGAGTCAATCCTGATGAAGTCGTTGCAGTAGGTGCTGCAATACAGGGCGGAATCCTCAAGGGAGATGTCAAGGATGTGCTTCTTCTCGATGTGACGCCGCTTTCGCTTGGAATCGAGACGCTTGGCGGTGTCTGCACGAAGCTTATAGAGAGGAATACGACAATTCCTACCCGCAAGAGCCAGATCTTCTCTACAGCATCCGATGGCCAGACCGCTGTATCGATCCATGTCCTCCAGGGTGAAAGAGAGCTTGCATCACAGAACAGGACTCTTGGAACATTCAACCTTGAAGGCATTGCACCTGCACCGCGTGGAGTACCTCAGATCGAAGTCACATTCGATATCGATGCGAACGGCATAGTCCATGTCTCCGCAAAGGATCTCGGCACCGGCAAGGAGCAGAAGATCAGGATTGAATCCTCTTCAGGCCTTTCCGAGCAGGAGATCGACAAGATGGTAAAGGATGCAGAGGCCCATGCCGCTGAGGATAAGAAGGCAAGGGAGGGCATCGAGGCAAGGAACAATGCCGAGAGCGTGGTCTATTCCACGGAAAAAGCCCTTAAGGATTATGGCGATAAGATAAGCCCGTCTGAAAGGGGGAATATCGAGAGCGCTGTCCAAGAGCTCAAGGATGCCCTTGCGAACTCTTCGTCAACCCCTGATGAGATCAAGAGCAAGACAGAGCGTGTCCAGCAGGCTTCGATGGAGCTTGGACAGAAGGTCTATGAGAGTGCACAGCAGGCACAGCAGCAGTCGCAGCCTGGCAGCTCTGCCGATAACGGCTCTTCAGCATCTTCGGGATCATCATCCAGCAGCAATGACTCTGGAACGATGGACGCAGATTTTGAAGAAGTCAAATAAGGTATACAGGGCTAATGATGGAAGCAGCATGGCAGCATGCTGCTTTCTGCCGGACGAGGGGAGAGGTATGGCTAAAAGAGATTACTATGAAGTTCTGGGCGTTTCAAAAACCGCCACTGAGGAAGAGATAAAGAAAGCATACAGAAAGATCGCCCTGGCTAATCATCCTGATACCCATCCCAATGATAAGGATGCAGAAGAAAGGTTCAAGGAAGCCAGCGAGGCATATGAAGTCCTTTCTGATTCCAAGAAGAGGAAGGCCTATGACCAGTTTGGCTTCAGCGGAATGAATGACTTCCAGGGCGGCGCTGCAGGCAATTACTCAAATGTCTATAGGGATTTCTCAGACATTTTCGGCGGTGCTGGCGGATTTGAGGATATATTCTCTTCATTCTTCGGCGGCGGGCGTGCACGTTCTTCCCGTTCCCAGGGTGAGCCTGGTGCATCGTTCAGATATGATCTCACGATTGATTTCAAGGAAGCTGCATTCGGCTGCAAGAAGGAAATCTCCTTCTCCCACAAGGTCAAGTGCGATAGCTGCTCAGGGCAGGGAGGCTCGGGGCGCCATACATGCCCGACATGCGGAGGATCCGGCCGTGTCACGCAGGGCTCTGGCTTCTTCCAGGTCGCGACAAGCTGCCGTGCCTGCGGAGGAAAGGGCTATGTGATTGATAATCCGTGCGCAGCATGCCATGGCACTGGCACGGTCTCGAAGAAAGAGAAGCTTATGGTCACCATACCTGCCGGAATCGACAATGGTGCAAGGCTTACGCTCAGAGGCAAGGGAGATGAAGGGACTAATGGCGGTCCTGCAGGCGATCTTGTACTGTTCATTTCCGTGCGGCCTGATAAGTATTTCGTAAGGGAAGGACAGGATGTATATCTGCAGGTCCCTGTCTCAATCGCGCAGGCTACGCTTGGTGCGTCAATACTGGTGCCGACGATAGAGGGCAATGATGTCTCTGTGGAGATCCCTGCTGGCATACAGTCCGGCACGATGCTTCGCCTGAAGGGAAAAGGGATACCTGTGCTGCAGGGACGTGGCAGCGGCGATATGTATCTTCGTGTTGTAGTGGAGATTCCTAAGCGCCTCTCGATGAAGGCGAAAGGACTGATGAAGGAACTGGCATCTGAGCTTAAGGAGACAACAAAGCCGGAGCCTATGGAGTTCAGAGGCTGATGGGTGAGAAAGTATATGGGCATCATGCCATAGAGGAAGCTATCAAGAAAGCGGGGATGGGATCCACGCTGTTCATCGACAGGACGAAAGCTGACAAGTTCAGCGCTATGATCCGTGAAGCGCAGCTTACAGGAAAGATCGCTGTCAGGAAGGTATCGAGAGATGAGCTTGAGAGAATGCTTCCCGGAGCAGATCTCAGAGGTGCCTTGCTTGATATGGGAGGCCCCAGACGTGGAGCTTCAAGGCTTCAGGAGACCACTGTAGAGGAGTTCTGCGCAAAGCTTGGAGATGGAGACAATGCCCTGGTCCTCATGCTTGACGGCATCACTGACCCTCACAACCTAGGTGCGATACTGCGCTCTGCCGATCAGTTCGGCGTCGATCTTGTTGTCATCCCTGAGCGCCGTTCCGTCCAGGCTAACGAGACAGTCGTGAAGGTCTCATCCGGAGCAGCTCAGTACGTTCCGATTGCTGTCGTGACGAACCTGTCGCGCGCGATCGGGACGTTCAAGGACAATGGATTCTGGGTATATGGCGCTGACATGGCGGGCGAGTCCTCTTATTCAATTGAGTTCGCGGGGAAGAGCGTCATCGTCATGGGCTCTGAAGGAGATGGCATGTCGCAGCTCGTCAGGAAGAACTGCGATCATATCGTATCAATACCGATGAGAGGACACATAGACTCCCTGAATGTATCTGTGGCAGCTGGCATACTGCTTTATGAATCCAGAAGAGAAGATCAGGTGAAATAAGCGTTTCCGATGTCCTCTCTGTACCAGAGGCTTCGGAAGCCCTTCCTTTCTATGAGGTCGTATGCCTGCCTGTTCGCTTCCTGCAGATTGCGGCCTTTGCCTACTACGGTTATATTCCTTCCGCCAGTCGTGACTGCCTTGCCGTTCTCCTCCTGTATGGCACCTATGAATACATCGGGATAGTCAAGGATAGGCTCAAGGAGCCTCGCATCTATGCCGTTTATGATACGTCCGGTCTTCGGATATAGCGGATAGCCTTCGGAAGCAAGCACGACAGCCACTGTGCACATATCGGAAACGTCAAGCTCTATCGTGTTCACAGTGTCGTTCCTCATTGCGTAGAGTATTGATATCAGATCTGTGTTGATGAGAGGGACCATTGCCTGCGTCGCAGGATCGTTCAGCCTGACATGGTAATCAACAAGATAGGGCTCCCCATCTTCCCTTATCATCATGGACAGCGTGAGGACTCCCTTGTATGACAGCTGCTCGACCTTCATTCCGTATAGCGTCGGGTCTATTATCTTTTCCTTTATCTTTCCTTTCATCTTCTCAAGGAGAGGGACAGGGCAGATTGCGCCCATCCCGCCTGTCGGGGTGTTGTCGATTGCGCTCTTGTGCATGTAGTCGCTGGTCACAGGCAGTGCAAGGTAGCCGTTCCTGTCCACAAGCAGCGTGCATGTCGCAGGTGTTCCCTTTATATATTCCTCCAGGAGCACATTGCCTTTCGGGAACAATGTGGAGGCAAAGTCCATCAAAGCCTCCGTATCGTCAGATGAGAGCATCACCCTTGATGGTGATACCGAATTGCTTTTTATTATGAATGTCTCGCCGATGTGCTTCTCAAGATATTTCCTCAGATCATCAGGCTTCGAGAAGAATGATCCGCGTGGCACTGGTATATTGTGCCTGTTCGAGAACGCCCTTGAGAAGGACCTGTCCCCCTCCAGCTTGAGGGATGCAGATGGGGCTCCGAATGTCTCGATCCCCCTGTCATTCAGGTATTTTACCACTCCGGTGAAGAGCGGGGTCTCTGTCCCTATGAATACGAAGTCAATCTTGTTGTCCACGCATGCCTGATACACATCGCCAGGATCTGCGATGTTGACAGATGGAAGATTCGTCGCGAATCTCTGTGTTGCCAGATTGCCAGGAGCGACAAACAAAGCAGAGATGAAAGAACTCTTGCTGAACCACCATGCGATAGCATGGTCCTTAGCTCCTGAACCTAAGAGCAAAACCCTCATAGCTGACTCCTTTTAATAAAACGCTATCACACCGAAATTGGAAAATCAAAGAAAATCTCCAAAATGAATAGGGCTAGGCAAGCTGCTGCAGCGTTTCCCTCATCTCCTCGAACGTCACTGCCTGTCCTATTCCGGCTTTTGCCTTGTTCGCGCCTTTTATCCCCTTTATGTAGGCCATCAGATGTTTCCTCATCTCCCTGCATGCCACATCCTCCCCATAGAAAGAGACAGCCAGGGAAAGATGCCAGATTGCGGTATTGATCTTCTCCTCAGCCGAGGGCTCTTCATACCTGCCTTCCCCTATATATTCCTTCGCCATGCGGAATATGAAGGGATTTCCTATGGCACCCCTTGCGAACATGACTCCATCAAGACCGTAGTCATTGATCAGCGTGCAGGCATCTTCCGGAGTGAATACATCGCCGGAGCCATAGACAAGCACACCGCTTCCACGGAAATGCTCAGAGAGCGTACGGAACGCAGATCTGTCCGCGGTCCCTGAATAGCCCTGGGCCCTTGTCCTTGCATGCAGCGTGATGAGAGAGGCTCCTGCAGATACGGCTTTCTCTGCGAATTCCAGATAATTGATCGATGAGCTGTCCCAGCCAAGCCTGAACTTCACCGATACAGGGATATCAGTGGCTTTCCTTATCACGCTCACTATCCGGCCGATCTCATCTGGATTCTTCATAAGGGCAGAGCCTGCTCCTGTCTTCACGACCTTCGGCACAGGACAGCCGCAGTTTATGTCTATCATGGCAGGATTGTGCATAAGCAGCCTTTCCATGCAGCGTCCGACAGGATCGGAGGAGGGCGCGAATATCTGCATGATGAGCTTGTCCTCTCCTGGATAGCGCTCAAGAAGCTTCTCTGTCTTCTCGCCGCCCCTGGCAAGTCCTTCCGCGCTCACCATCTCCGTCACCGCTCCGTCAGCCCCCAGCGATCTTGCGACCATCCTGAAAGCTTTGTCCGTATAGCCTGCAAGAGGGGCGAGCATGAAAGGCCCCACGATGTTCCTTATGTCTTCTCTCATGTTCTGGATGGTAGCCTATCTCTTGCTAATTTGCCACCTACGTGTTAGCTTCGGATAGTATGAAGCAGAAGATAGCGGAACAGGACGATGATTACGCATATGTATATGTCGTGAAGAATCCTGCGTCAAATGATATTTCACTATGTGCATGGGACAGCGTGCTTTATGGCGGCACTCCTATAATGTACGAGACAAGATTCGGGCTCGACCTTGGCATCGTGATAGGTTCTGCCCCGAAGCCTGATTCGGTATATGTTCCGGGCAGCAGCTCCGTGCGTGGCGCCTGCCTGCATTTCGGAGAGGATGATCAGGATGATATGTATCAGGCAGGTGAGGATGAGCATCAGTGCAATTCCTGCATGCACTGCCAGATAGCGAAAGAGCCTGAGAGGATGAAGGTTGACGGCGATGTCACCTGGATAGACCATCTCGCAACACCTGCTGAGATGGCAAAGTATGCGGAGAATACCGAAAAGGAAGAGTACGCGATAAGGATATGCCGAGAGAAGATAAAGAAGCATGGGCTCGACATGAAGCTTGTCACGACGCATTTCCTCTTAGGAGAGCCTAAGGTCATCTTCTTCTTCACTGCTGAGCAGCGTGTCGATTTCCGCGAGCTTGTGAAGGATCTTGTCGCTGTATTCCGCATGAGGATAGAGCTGCGCCAGATCGGCGTGCGTGATGAGTCAAGGCTTATCGGAGGGCTTTCCGTGTGCGGCAGGGATTATTGCTGCCATGCGATGACGCGCGAGATGGATCCTGTGACCATAAAGATGGCCAAGGAGCAGAATCTCTCACTCAACAGCATGAAGATATCAGGGCCATGCGGCCGCCTCCTTTGCTGCCTGGCATATGAGTATGATTACTACATGGAGGAAAAGGCTTCATGCCCGCCTGAGGGAACAAGGATAAAGATAGAGCATGAGCTGTGGCGCGTGTCCGAGATAAATATCCTCTCGCATACCATCACGCTGATGGCAAGCGAGGGCAGGACGCTTACAGTTCCGTCTGCGGAGATCAGCTTCAACAGCGGCACAGGCTACTGGGAGCTTTCTGAAGAGTATCAGGAGGACCTCTTCTCTGCAGAGTAATCATCTGCCAGCTGCCTATTTCTGTTACTTTCCACTTTCTTTCATGGTAGAATGTCTGAAGAAAGCAGTCATGCTGATTGAAGGATCTGGAAGGCTATGTTCACTATCGCTATCTGTGATGACCAGGATGGACAGCTGGAGCTGGTAAAGGAAGCATTGCGGAGATATTCCGCAGCTTCTGACAATATATCATTCGAAGTCCGCTCATTCTCCGATCCCGCAGCATTCCTTTCTGAGCTGAGAAGGACAGGAGGGTGGGATATAGTGATCCTGGATGTCTGCATGCCAGGCTTTTCCGGTACGGATCTGGCCAGGGAAATCAGGGAGCGACATGACAGGACCGAGATAATCTTCGTATCTTTTTCCAGGGATTATGCAGTCGATGCCTTTTCCGTCAACGCCTCTCATTACCTTGTGAAGCCATTCACCCAGGAAGAGTTCTCGGAAGCCATGGACAGGGCAGTATCTGCATTCCTTTCAGCGAAGAGATGCAAGATTCCCATCCAGATAGGCAATGGCGCTGTGAGATCGCTGGACATCAACGACATAATCTACATCGAGAGCGTTGCGTATCATCGCGTCGTGCATACGGCGTCCGATACATATGAGGAGTCACGCATGACGCTTTCAAAGTTCGAGGAGACGCTTGACTCCCTCTCTCCCGGGCAGTTCATACAGCCTTATCGCGGATATATAGTGAACCTGGATGCAGTGAAGACTATAACCACAAGCCGCATCATCCTGCAGAATGGAGATGCGATAATCATAAAGCGCGGGGATTTCAGGAGGCTTCGCGAGCTTTTCTTCAAGTGGTCATTCAGGAACAGGGACTCTGTATGATCCTGCAGTTCTGCCTCATGACATACCTGCTTATGGCCTGCCATGCCATGACGCTTTATCTCATGTCCGATGTCAAGCCGATGTTCAGGCATCCTGCTGCGCTGTATGTCTCCTTCTTTGCATTATCATGCTCTGTGCTTACAGCTGTTGCAGTGGCATATGACGGAGACAATACCCTTGGTGTGCTGTTTGCGATCTCCATAGGGCTGCATTGCGTGTTCTTTCTCTCTGTCACAGATGGAATGATTCTTAAGAATATCTTCCTGTTCATGGTTTATTCGACATATTTCATACTTGCTGTCGGATGGTCCCAGTACATCTCTGCAGTGCTCTTCGATGGTTCGTATATGGCGACATTCATCATTCGCAGCATCCTTTCCATCTCTTATATCATCCTCCTTGCGGCAAGGCTCCGGAATTATCTGATAGCTTTCACGGAAGATGTTGATTCAGGCTGGGGACCTATCTGCACATTCTCGTCTGTCTCCTGCATCCTTGTATCATATGAGGTGATGTACAGCCCGGAAGAGATGGGGCTGGTCCAGCTTCTGACGATATCCGTGATCATCACATCGGCGTTCATCGTGGGCTTCCAGACGATCATGCACCTTTATGAAGAGGGAAGGCTGCAGGAGATGGAGACGAGGAAGGACCTGCTGATCCAGGAGCTTGAGAGCGAGAACGAGGCGATGGAGTATGCAAGGAGGCTCAGGCATGATATCAGGCATCATAATGCAGTGATGCTCGAGTATCTTGAAGACGGTGATGTCCAGGGTGCCAAGGAGTATCTTGATACATTCTCATCAAAGGCCGAAAGCTGTCCGCTGCCTAGGTGCTGGTGCGAGAACAAGGCTGCCAATGCCGTGATCAGGGCAGCCGCAAGGAGAAGCGCAGCATCTGGCGTAAGCTTTGCATTTGAAGGGAGCATTCCGGTCCATCTTCCCCTCAGCGAGCCTGAGATCGCATGCGTGCTCGGCAATGTGCTTGAGAATGCCGTGCATGCAGCAGAAGGCATCAGATCCGGATCTGTTTCGATACGCTCGATCGATAAAGGCAATGCGCTCTTCCTGGAGGTAAGCAATACATCAAAAGGCCCTGTGCCATTTGCAGATGGCCTGCCTCGTTCAGGAAGGGCCGGCGGAGGGCTTGGGCTGAGGAATGTACGCTCAATTCTCGACAGTCACGGCGCAATGATCCGCTTCACCCAGGACGATGATGTGTTCGTGGCGCAGCTGGTTATACCTATGTGAATTTGATTGCGCCGATAAAACATTGCATGGCAAAGTGTTGACTACAAATTCTCTTTATGATAAGTTCTTTAATCGCTGTCATACCACGACAGCTGTTTGATTATAATAACTTCATTTAATGGAAATGTTTGGAGGAATAAATGTCTAATCAGTCCGCAAAGAAGAGAGAGCGTCAGGAGGCAAAGCGCCGTCTTCGCAACCGCGCAGCAAAAAGCACGATGCGTACAGCGATCAAGAAGTTCAACGCTGCAGTTGCAGCAGGAGACAAGGCAGAGGCCGAGAAGGCAATGGCTCTCAGCTGCAAGCTTCTTGATAAGGTTTCAGGAAAAGGCATCATTCATAGAAACACAGCTGCAAGGAAGAAGAGCAGGCTCGCACACGCATATAACAAGATGGTCTGATTGATCTATCTTTTCGGGAGTTTACCATGGATCAGAAACTGACAAAGGCCGCTATCATTGAGAATATCCATCAGAAGCTTGGCCTTAATCGTACGGATATCCACCAGGTCATAGATGAGCTTTTCGAAGAGATCAAGGACGGACTTAAGGATAATCGTGTGATAGAACTCCGTGGATTCGGGACATTTGAAGTCCGTATCAGAAAGGGCAGGGAGAAGGCCCGTAACCCGAAGACCGGTGATGTGGTGTCTGTCGATAGGCATGGCGTTGCTCTGTTCAGGGCAGGCAAGGAACTGAAGGACTTTGTCTGGGATATCACCACGGATAGCAAGGACGAGGTATAACAGCCTTGGAAGAAAGAATTCTGAATTTCCCTCAGCGAAGAAGCCTCAGGACGTTATGTTCTGAGGTTATTGCTTTGCTTTTCTCGGCTTTTTCCCTTTCGATCGCATCCCCAGGCTTCATGTCTGAGAAGGGAATCTGGATAATCGCATTCCTGGCGCTTATCCCGGTGTTCGCCGTTGTCAGGAACGCCACATGGAAGGTTGTCTGGGGCTATGGCTTCCTGTTCGGCTTCGTATACTATATTTTCTTCGCATACTGGCTGAAGGGATTCCATGCGCTTGCAATACTGCTCATACCGATAATCAATGGTCTGGAGACCATGCTGCTGTTCCTCGCCCTGAAGGGGGCAGATACGTTCTTCAGACGGCATGGATGGTTCGTGCAGGGGATTATCTGGGTAGCCTATGAATACCTTTCCGAGAGCTGGTTCGCGGGCTTCCCGTATGGGAATATCGCATACGCATTCTATCGCGCGCCGCTTCTGACGCAGATTGCTGATGTGACAGGCATATGGGGCATTGCGTTCCTTGCTGTCGTCCCGCAGGCTTTTCTTGGCCGCTACCTGATTGATTATATCAACATGAAGGCCCCTTCATTCCTCTCTTATCTCAGGAAGAACGCAGTCCTTGCTGCCGTGTGGGCTGCCCTCATGCTCATCACGCTTGCTTATGGTGCCATCAAGGTAAGCGAATGGAGGAACAAGGAACCTGACAGGGTATGGGATGTCGTGGCAGTCCAGCACAACCATGATTCATGGCAGGGCGGATACATGACTTATCTTCATAACTTCAATAACCTCCGCCGCCTTACGCTTGAGGCCCTTGCCGCAACTGATCCTGATATCGTGATATGGAGCGAGACAGCATTTGTCCCATCTGTTGCATGGCATACCAAGTATTCAGTTGCAGGATCTGGCTATGAGACCACTGCAAGGCTTGTCGATGAGTTCGTTGCTTTCGGATCAAACCTTGAAGTCCCGCTTGTGACAGGAAACCCGGAAGGCGTGATAAAGGACCCGTCACTCCCTCCGATCCTTGAGGATGGCTCCACGAACAGGACAGATTACAATACAGTCATCCTCTTTGATGATGGTGAGATCAAGGAGACATACCGCAAGCAGCATCTTGTGCCTTTCACTGAGTATTTCCCGTATGAGAAGGAGCTTCCATGGCTTTACAACCTTCTTCTTGCTAATGACTACAACTGGTGGGAGCAGGGGGATGAGCCTGTCGTATTCGAGACTGACGGGGTGAAGTTCTCGACTCCTATCTGCTTTGAGGATACATTTGCGGACATAAGCGCAGACTTCGTCGCGAATGGCGCTGATGTGATACTCAATATGTCCAATGACAACTGGTCAAAGAGAGTTCCTGCAGAGATGCAGCATGCTGCGATGGCATCGTTCAGAAGCATCGAGACAAGGAAGTCCACGATAAGGGGAACCAATAGCGGAATCACCTGCCTGATAACCCCAGATGGTACTATGCACGATGAGATGACGCCGTTTGCGATGGGCTGGAAGCTCTACAATGTCCCTGTATACACTCATGAGAGCAATCCTGATACATTCTTCGTGCAGCATCCAAATCTGTTCGCTCATATCGCCGTATACGCGTCGGCAGCGCTTCTTGTCTTGGGTGCCGTGATCAGGCTTGCCGAGAAGATGAGGAAAAGCAAGTGAAAGCCAGCTTCATAATAATCGGCACAGAGCTTACGCGTGGCATAATCCAGGATAGCCATGGCTCCCTTCTTTCCAGGGAGCTTTCGCATCTGGGCATACATGTATCCGAGATCGTTATAGTCCCGGATGACGGAAGCATTGAGAAGATCCTTGAGGCATTGATGCGGAACAGCGATGTCGTGATCATCACAGGTGGTCTCGGCCCGACCTCCGATGATATGACCCGGCCTGTGATAGCCGAAGCTGCAGGGGTGAAGCTGGTTCGCAGCGATGAGGCATGGACATTCCTTCTTTCCAGGCTGGGAGACAAGGCCTATGGCGCAAATGAGCGCCAGGCCATGATACCTGAGGGATTCTCGATAATAGAGAACAGGAACGGCACTGCTCCTGGGTTCTATGGCTATGGAAATGGCACATTGCTCATCTCGCTTCCCGGACCGCCTCGTGAGATGACCCCGATGCTCTATGAGAGCGTGCTTCCTCTTCTTCGCCAGAAGCTTGACCTTGCCGAGGATGCAAGGGATGAATATACGTCATTCATCACAGCAGAGGCAAAGCTTGAGGAGCTTTGCAATGAGGCTGACAGTTCGCTTTGCTGGGGGACAAGGTTCCAGGATTACAAGATATCGCTGTATGTATCAGGGAAGAGCCGTGAAGAGCGGGACAAGGCTATAAGGCTCCTTCAGTCCAAGGTCGGTTCCCTGCGTCTTGCAGAAGGCGATGTCGATGCGCTTTCTCTGGCCATTGATGCACTGAAAAGCCATGGTGCGACGATATCCGTGGCAGAAAGCTGTACAGGAGGGCTGCTATCGATGCTTCTTACAGAACGTGCAGGAGCTTCCGCGTATATGCTCGGTTCCGTAACGGGCTATGCTCCTCAGGTGAAGCGTGATGTCCTCTCTGTAAGCGGAAAGGTGATAGAGGAGAATGGGACTGTCTCATATGAATGCGCGTCTGGGATGGCTGATGGAGTAAGGAAGCTTACAGGTTCAGATTACTCAATATCAGTGACAGGTGTCGCAGGCCCTGACAAGGATGAGGGAAAGGATGTCGGTACTGTTTATATAGGCTTTTCCGGAAAGGACAGGGCCACTGTATCCATCCTGTTCAGATTCTCCTCATGGGGCAGGGCATCGATAAGGCGCAAGGCTGCGGTTGCTGCGCTTCTTCTGCTTCCTTCCTTCATAGAGGGGAAGGATATAAGGCAGATTGCGGATACCTGGGATTATATCTGATACCTAGAGTGCCTGCCATTGTTTATGTGGCAGGCATAATTCCCAATAGGCTAAAGAATTTCATGGCAGGCGTTGACTTGCATCCCTGTTGGTAATAATATGCAGGTATTATGAATTTGGCCCAGGATGGGCTTTTCCAAGAAACAAACCTACTCAAAATCTGGAGCAATTGATGTCAGATTACATTGATGAGAACGATGGTGTGCCATCTGTGCCCGCTGTCGAAGAATCTGTAGAGCAGCCAGCTGCCAAGCCACATAGGGGCAGAAAGCCTAAGGCTGCATCGGAAAATAGTGCAAAGCGTAAGATAACGATAAAGAAACGCACACGTGTGACTGTCCGCAAGCCAAAGGATGAAGCTGCAGCAGAAGATGTCTCTTCCGCTGATATAGCCGATACATCCGATGCTGTGGCAGAGAACGGTGCGGAGCTGGATGCCCAGATTGCAGCACCGACTGATGATCCTGCAGCGGCTGATGTCCAGACTCAGCCTGAACATGAGCAGATCATACCTGACGATATGGTTCCCGGTGCTGTCGATGGGCCTTCAGAGGCTGCGGATGCGGAAGAGGGTGCCGATGGGGACGCGAAGCCTTTCGCGAATGAGAAGGGGGAGAAGGATTTCAGGCCGCATCGTGACAAGAGAATGAAGAACGGCAAGAACAGAAGGCCTGTCGAGGAACTGCCGCCTGAGATAAATATCGACGAGCATCCAGATGCCCCGCGCCTTTATATCTCAGTGCTTACAGCTCTTCATCTTGACCAGCTCAGGGACAGGGCGAGGGAAGTCGGCATCCCTGAGGATGTGATCCTTGACTGCCGCAAGCAGGATCTTATAGCAAAGATGCTCCGCCTTCACTCTGCATCCGGCGGTGCGCTTTTCGTGGAAGGCGTTCTTGAGGTATTGCAGGATGGAAGCTTCGGCTATGTCCGCTATGCTGTCAATAACTATCTTGCCGGGACAGAGGATGTCTATATATCGGCATCCATAATCAAGGCTGTAGGCCTCAAGACTGGTGATTTCATCTTCGGCCAGATAAGGGCCCCGAGGGAAGGTGAGAAGAGCGCTGCTGTTATCAGGGTGCTGAAGGTCAACGGTGAGGAGCCGAAGATGGCGAAAGTGCGCGCTCCTTTCGATTCGCTCACTCCTATCTTCCCTGATGAGCGCCTGAAGCTTGAGACAATTCTTGACAGCTCTGCGTCAACAGATCTCTCTACGCGTGTGGTTGATCTTTTCTGCCCGATCGGAAAGGGACAGCGTTCCCTGATAGTAGCTCCGCCAAGGACCGGAAAGACTGTGCTGATGCAGAAGATCGCCAATGCGATAACAGCCAACCATCCAGAGGTCACTCTCATTGTGCTTCTTGTTGATGAGAGGCCTGAAGAGGTCACCGATATGTCCCGCAACGTGAAGGGCGAGGTCATAGCAAGCACTTTCGATGAGCAGGCCCAGCATCATGTGCAGGTCGCCGAGATGGTGATAGAGAGGGCAAAGCGCCTTGTCGAGTACAAGAAGGATGTCGTCATACTCCTTGATTCAATAACAAGGCTCGCAAGGGCATATAACCAGACTGTCCCTGCGTCTGGCAAGATACTTTCAGGAGGTGTTGACTCTAATGCCCTCCATAAGCCTAAGAGATTCTTCGGAGCTGCCAGGAATATCGAGGAAGGCGGTTCCCTCACTATAATCTCGACAGCCTTGATCGAGACAGGTTCCAGGATGGATGAAGTCATATTCGAGGAGTTCAAGGGAACTGGAAACAATGAGATCATCCTTGACAGGAAGATGGCTGATAACAGGCGCTTCCCAGCTATAAACATCAAGAAGTCTGGCACAAGAAGGGATGATCTGCTGCTTTCGGAGGATGTAAGGTCACGTGTATACCTTCTTCGCACGGCTTTCGGCAATCTTGATGATATGGATATGTCTGTCAGCATAATTGACAAGATGCGGAAAACAAACAACAATAAGGAGTTCCTTGAGTCGATGAATGCACCGGCCAGGATGGTTTGAAATCCCTTGCCTGTGAAAGCAGGCGATATTACATAGTTCGGAGGAAAGAGAGATGAAGAAGAATATCCACCCTGAGTACACCCTTCAGGAAATCCATTGCTCATGCGGCAATGTGATCAAGACAAAGTCAACAGCAAAGAACCTGCACGTTGAAATCTGTTCAGCATGCCATCCGTTCTTCACAGGCACACAGAAGCTTGTTGATACGACTGGACGTGTTGAGCGCTTCAACAAGAGATATCACAGGGACTCTGCAAACTGAGGCCCGCAGCAGGGCCGATGGAATGAAGGGGAAATCCCGGTGTACCATCGGTCATTGCCACGATACATGCGAAAACCACCGTATACCTCTTGGTACGCGGTGGCTTTCTCTTTATCTGCCGATCTTCACGTCAATCTGCCTTGGTTTCTCTTCCGGTGTCTTCGGAAGCGTTATCTCAAGGACACCATTGCTGAAATCTGCAGTGATCCCAGACTCATCAAGCCCTTCAGGAAGGGAGAATGATCTTTCGAAGGATTCATGCCTTCTTTCCTTTATAAGGTATTTCTTCCCGTCATTGTCCTTTTCCTTCTCAGTCTCATCGACTGTTCCGGAGATCTTGAGAACATGCTTGTCTACGGTGATCTTGACGTTTTCCTTTGAGAACCCAGGCATCTCTGCCTTGATCATGTAGTTATCTGCATTCTCCTCTACATCCACAGCTGGTATCTTTGATGAGTAGCTGCCCCACGCTCCCAGCATTGAATCGAAGAAATCATCGAAGATTGAAAGGTCCCTTCTCCTGTTCTCATTATATCTTTCCAAATCGTTTGCCATATAAGGCCTCCTGTATATTCTGTTTCTGTTCCTTTGGAACACAGACATATAGGCAAAGAGTGTGCCAAATCAAATAATTTGTTATATAATATATAATTATATAATATTATCATTATGTCGGTAATGTGAAGAGGCGACATTTTCACCCATGTTGCCGATAGTTGCGCTTTATTGTGGTCATTTTGATACAGCTTGTCTGTGATTGACTTGAAAATGGCCCATCAGGACATATGCTTGCAACGCTTGCTTCCAATTTTTTATAATCCTTTCAAAGGGTGTATCAATGGACGGGACAGCAAAAGCACATCAGGGAGAATATGGTGTACAGCCAGGTGTTCTGGTAGAGGTTCCTCAGGTAACGACACTGCTTGGCGCATTTGCAGAGTATTGTGGCGGCTATGCGCTGATGAGCACCAATGACCATGGACTGCGTGTCGCTATATCCAAGCGTGATGACAATACCGTACGGGTCTTCAATGCGACCAAGGGCGAGAGAAAGAAGTTCCAGCTTTCAGCCCTCAAGGAGAGGAAGGAGGACAAGTGGGCCTCAATCGTCAAGGCGGTATGCCAGGTGCTTATATCTGCTGAAATCCCGATATCAGGCTTTGATATGACATTCAAGGGCCAGAGCGCAAGTGCGGATGCCCCCTCGATAACGGCAGCTATAGTCTCAGGGATGATATACGGCCTCAATTCGCTTGATTCGCTAGGGCTGGATGCCAACACGATGATGAGGCTCAGCTTCGGTGCGAACAGATACATCTCGAAATATGGCTCAAGGCTACGCGATCTCATAACACTCTTTACGGCTGTACCCGGCAGGATAATATTCTTTGATCTTGAGAGCTATGATTATGATTCATACAGCTATCCATTCACATCGGAAAGCGGCATAGGCTCATACTTCATAGACTGTTCACTGCCTGAGGATGAGCTGTCCGCTGAGGTTGAGATATTCAGGGACAACTGCACGAAAGCTGCAAAGCTCACAAAGGAAGCTCTCTCTTACGGAGAGAAGCTCAAAGGACTGACTGAACGTGGCATAAGGCATCTTCATCTTCCGCTTTCAGAGGATATGAAGAGAACCATAAGCTTTGTCGTGGAGGATTCGGCTTTTGCACGCAAGGGCCTTGATGCGATAAAGGCGAAGGATGCGACAGCCTTCGGCAAGATCTTCACCGCGGAACAGCGGAATATATCAGAGCTTGCCGATCTTACATCACCTGAAGTGGACTGGCTTGTCAAAAGGGGCATAGAAGCTGCCGGGGTGAAGGGGATAACCGAGATATCTGTCGGGATATCAGGGACCCTTGTCGCCCTTATCGAGAAAGATGCGGTGGAGCAGTACAGTGCGCAGCTCGAGGAATATGAGCGGATCTTCGGCTTCCATCCCATAATGCGCGAATATGTTCCATCCAGCGGCCTGAGGATAATTGATGCGGATGAATATTCTTCTCTCTAATGATGACGGTTTCGAGGCTCTTGGCATAAATGTGCTTGATCGCGTGCTTTCCGAAAGGCACGTTGTTACAGTCGCGGCTCCTGATCGCGAGCAGAGCGGTAAGTCGCACTCGATGACAATAAGGGGACGTGTACGCATAACAGAGTACGGCGACAGGCATTTCCATGTCTCAGGCACTCCTGCTGACTGCATAATATACAGCCATAGATGCTCGCTCTTCCCCGTCCAGCCTGATATCGTGATAGCCGGCATAAACCATGGCTACAACCTTTCTGCCGATATAGTTTATTCGGGCACATGCGCTGCTGCGAGGCAGGCTGCGTTCTATGGCATGAAGGCAATAGCGCTTTCTGCAGAGGATGGATGCGGCGAGGATACATTTGAGAAGGCTGCACGCTTTGTCCTTGATAACCTTGAAGCGCTCTCAGCTGCTATCAGGCCTATGACGTTCCTGAACATAAATGTCCCTGTGTCATTCTCCGGCGAGTGGGAGAAAGGCGGCATAGGCTTTGTCCGCTATCTTGATGATATCTCAGTGGTGGAGGAATGCGGGAACATAAGGGAGCTTGAGATAAACGGGTGCGAGTTCCATCGCTTCCCTGCAGCTGGAGCTTACAGGGCAGATTATGAGATCTGTGCCTCGGGGCGGGCCGCTGTGACTCTTGTTGATGTGCTTCCGCACTATTCTGCATCCATGGACTCATTTTCGCTGTGAAGTGGGAGGATATATGCAGGCAATGCGCGCTCTGCTGCTATGAGCGCGTGTCATATCCTGACGAGGTCATTGTAGATAAATCATCGCCATGCCAGTTCCTTGACACATCATCGGGGCTGTGCACTGTCTATGACAGGCGCTTCAAAGCCTGTCCTGCATGTTCGAAGGTGACTCTATGGGATGCTGTTATCGGTGATTCCCTTCCTCCGGGCTGCGGGTATATAGAATGGGCTAGAAGACATCATATAAGGCTCCGCCGCGACAAGGCGCTGGTAATCGAAGAGCGAGCAGAGAGTTGACCTCATCCGCTAAAGCTAATAACTTACGTGTGAGGAAAAATATGGATAGATACGTCTACCTTGATAATAATGGCACAACGCAGATGGCTGATGAGGTGATCTCATTCATCCACGAGAATGATGTGCTTTATGGAAATGCTTCAAGCATGCACACTGTAGGACGCCAGGCAGCAAGCGGAATTGACTGGGCCAGAGGCGAAGTCGCTGCATTGATTGACGGCGACAAGTCCGGGGTGATCTTCACTTCAGGTGCATCTGAAAGCAACAATACAGTATTCTCCATCTTCCGTGACAGGATAGATGATGGGGATAAGCGCAACCGCATCGTGACGACCACGATAGAGCATCCGGCGACGATAGAGACAGCCAAGTACCTCAGGGCAAAGGGATACAAGGTTGATCTCTGCCCTGTAGACAAGGCTGGCCGCGTAAGGCTTTCTGAGATGGAGAAGCTTATCGGGGACGATACTGCCCTTGTATCTGTCATGCTTGGCAACAACGAGACCGGTACGATACAGCCAGTGAAGGAAGTTGCGGCGATGGCTCATGCCAAGGGCGCATTCGTCCACACCGACGCAACCCAGGCCATCGGCAAGATACCTGTCTCTGTCAAGGATCTCGATGTGGATTACCTTTCGCTTTCTGCTCATAAGTTCTATGGCCCCAAGGGTATAGGCGTGCTTTATGCGAGGCCCGGCGTGCCTCTCTCCCCGTTTGTCCATGGAGGACATCAGGAAGGTGGGATGAGGGCCGGTACATACAATAACCAGGCTATCTTCGGACTCGGCAAGGCAGCAGAGCTTGCAAGGCTTTCTGTCAAGGAAGAGCATGACAAGCTGTGGGAGATGAGGGAAGCATTGAGGAAAGGTATCGAGGAAAGGATCCCAGACGTCGTTATCAACGGCCCTGATGACAGCTCCCTGTGCCTTCCGGGCACTCTGAATGTTTCATTTCCGGGCGCAGAGGGCGAGTCTATACTGCTTTATCTCGATCTGGAGGGAATAGAGGTATCCACAGGTTCTGCCTGCGCTACAGGCTCGCTTGAGCCAAGCTACGTGCTTATCGCATCAGGGCTTCCTGTCGAGCTTGCGCATGGCTCGGTCCGCTTCTCGTTCGGACGGTTCAACACGATGGATGATGTAAGCTACGTTCTGCAAAAGCTTCCTCCTATCATCGAGCGGATAAGGAATATGAGTACAAGGAAGGTGTGATATGGCAAGCAGTTTCATGGCAGAGTGGGTATATACAGATACAGTCAAGGATCATTTCATGAATCCGCGGAATCTCTGGAAGGAGGGCGAGGATTTCTCTCCTGATGGAGTAGGAGAGGTCGGATCCCTTGCATGCGGCGATCAGATGAGGGTCGGCATCCAGGTTGAGGATGGCAGGATAAAGGCGCTGAGGTGGCTTACATATGGCTGTGCGTCCGCAATAGCATCCACATCTATGATGAGCGAGATAGCCACAGGCATGACTCTTGAGGAAGCTTACCACATAACCCCTGAGATGATCACATCTGCTTTGGGCGGGCTTCCTGAGCATAAGTTCCATTGCTCCGTCCTTGGTGACAAGGCTCTCCGCGCTGCGATTGATGATTACTTCGAGAAGAATGGCATCAAGAACAACCTGAAGAACAGCACTGCCAAGATCATATGCGAGTGCAAGGGTGTGACGGACCAGATGATCGAGGAGCTTGTGAAGAGCGATAAGGTCAGGAATTTCGAGGAACTCCAGGCGGCTACCGGATGCTGCACAGCCTGTGGCAAATGCCGTTCGAAGATCATGGATGAGCTGAACGAGTTCCTGCATATCTATGGCAAATGATCAGTGCTTACGGTGATATGGTCAAGGATGCGCTTTATCCCAAGAAGCGTGTCCTGACCAAGCGCAATAAATACCTCAAGATCGCAGAGCCAAGGGCGTTCTCGCCGGATGAGATAAAGATGCTGAGGCGTCGTCTCAAGCTGTCTGTCGGGATGTTCGCCTCGCTCTTTGCTGTCTCTGACAAGACAGTCGAGGCATGGGAAGCAGGGACTAATGTGCCTTCCGGGCCTGCGCTGCGCCTCATGTCCATGATAATTGTCTATCCTGATATCCTCGTCGATACCAGGACGTTCTATGAGACAGCGGATTAGATCGCGCCGTATATCGAGCCGCCGATGAACTCACGCAGGATCGAGTCCGGCGGTACATCATCTTTCGGAGCGGGGTATATCAGGTCGAGGAAATCGAGAAGCCTCCTCGCAAGCGTATAGGCATCCCCAGTCTCCTTCCTTACAGAGCGCAGGAGCGGGATGGCCAGCGGGGCAAGCACAGCCAGCTCATATTCAAGCGCGCTGTTTATCATGACATCTGCATTGTTCTGGTATGGGAAGATGTTGTTCTTCTCGCCCCTTTCCACGCTTGGCCATCTCGTAAGCGTCTCGACAGCATCAAGCCCTCTTGTCCTGTTGTCCCTTACCATGCGCCTGAGTATCCTGTTGTCTGTCGTGCTTATGCGTGAGCGTGTATCGAGGTTGACCTGTGTCAGCGCAGATATGTATATCTTGTAGCATTCATCCTTCGGGAAATCTGGGCAAAGTGCGGGATTAAGGCCATGTATTCCCTCGATTATCAGGATTGTATGCTCTCCCATCCTTGAAGGGACAGGGGCAAAGCTTGTCTTCTTATCCTTGAAAGAGTGCCTTGCGAGATGTACTTCCTCTCCATCCAGAAGAGCTTTCAGCTGCAGCCTCAGAAGCTCAAGATCAAGCGATTCAAGAACCTCGAAGTCCTTCTCCCCGTTCTCATCAAGAGGTATCTTGTCTCCTTCCAGATAGTAGTCATCCAATGAGATCCTCAGGCATTCATAGCCATGCGCTCTAAGCTCATCCGTAAGCTTCATGGAGAACGTTGTCTTGCCTGAAGATGATGGACCCGCTATGAACACGGCTCTTACCTTCTTCCTCTTTCTTATATCTTCAGCAGCATCTGCGATCCTTTTCCTTTGCAGCGTCTCTGTCAGCCTTATGGTCTCTGCCAGCTTCCCATCCGCGATCTTCGCGTTCAGATCGCCAAGTGATTCGATTGAGAGGATGCTTGCATATTTCTTGTTCTCCTGGAATACGGAGAATAGCAGAGGGTTGTCTGAAAATGGTTTTATGCAGAGAGGATCCCTTGACTGCGGATAGCGCAGCAGCATCCCATCCTGATATGGCCTCAGCTCCCATTTCTCAAGATATGATGCGGAAAGAAGAAGCGGCTCATAGTATACCTCCAGGCAGCTCCCGAGCCTTGCGAACCGGTAAGATCCGGCATTGATCGTTCCAAGAAGCCGCACGGTCTCGGTAAGGAGATGTTTCTCTGAATACTCAAGTGCCTCTTCTGCGGTAAGCTCAAGGATCTCAAACGGGATGTCATCTGCAATCGCTTTCTCCATCACCCTGGTCAGGGCAGGTATGTCAGGCGGATTGCCGTCACGGTACCTGAAATAGTATCCATCGCCGAAGCTGTGGCCTATGATAAGGGTGCGTTCCGGCGCTATTTCTGCAGAGGCATATGAAAGCAGGAAGCAGAGGCTCTTCCTGTATACGCGAAGCCCGTTCCTCGAGAACAGCCTTATTGAACGTATATCCGCATTGCCATAAAGCCTCTCCGAGAGCGAGGTAGCGATCCCGTTGACCGTTGCAGCCACCACCGGATTCGAGCTGTATTCCCGGTTCCCGATATCGATCACGCTCTGCACTGCTGAGCCTTTCTCAGCCTTCGCTTCCTTTCCATCTATCCTGACAAGTATGCTTTCCATCCTCTTATGATAACCACACGTTGCCGTGCTATGCAAATTCAGCTTATGTGATCAGCGTGAAGTTCATCTATTATCCATCGCATTATCACATCCCTGACATAAAGCTTCTCGTCCTCAGTGAGTTCCCTTCCTTTCTCTATGTGGTGCCATTTCTCAAGGCATCCACGGCAGCAGCAGCCTGTCGCATGTTGCGCTATGAAGACAGGATGCCCCTTCATAGGTGTCTGACGGCCATCGTTCCGTGGCTCTGCCGGGGCGAGCCTATGCGCTATGAAGTCTTCAGCATGATGCTCTATCGTCTTCAGCCCTTTCTCCTTTATGTAGCTGATATCCTTCCCGGAAAGATGGAACCTGCTTCTGAATGCGGATCTGGAGAGCCGTTCTGAAAGATATCTCCATTCTTCATCTGTCATGGCTTCATTGTACCACTTGTACGTATCGTATATACTGCAATCCATGACGGTTCTGGTTGCGGATCTCGATAACGATAGCTATGAGCGCATTGAGAAGGACTATGGCAAGACAGGCATTGAGCTTGGGACCCTGCTGTTTGATGAGCATGGTGCCGGCTGTCCTGTAGTCATCACATCTCCTTCGGCAGACAGCATACGCTTTTCAGGTTCTGCTGTGTTCGCCATGATCTACGAATCTCCTTTCTCGAAAGGTAAATCGCTTGCGTTCTCCTCATATGCCCCAGGGCTTTCCCTCAGGCTTCTTGGCTATGACGCTTTGGTTATAAAGGGAAAGGCTAAGAATCTTTCATTCCTTTCAGTCTCTTCCGATGGTGCGGAAAGAAGCGTCGCCGTACAGTACAGCGGGCTGAGCTCACAGGATTTCGAGAGCGCTGCAAGGAAGAATGTCGGCGATGTGTTCCTCTCTGTCGGAAGGGCTGCCGAGAATGGTGTCCTGTTCTCTTCTCTGCAATGCGGAGGAAGGGAGATACAGGGTGAAGGGCTTGGCTATGCGCTTGCGCTCAAGAACATAAAAGGCATCCTCTTCCCGGGATTTCCTCGCAAGGACTTCCTTGGCAATGGCCATGAGGAGAGAGCGGTCAGGGAAAGGCTCGAGAGGGGAAAGCTGACAAAGCGCATAAGGAAGGAAGGCGGCGGCATATTCATAGATGCTGCGCTCCGCTGTGGATTCCTTCCTGTCCGGAACTATGCTCTCCGGTACGATCCGAGGGCCTATTTCCTCGATGGCAAGGCCTACAATGAGAGATATGGCATATACAGGGAGTCATGCCAGGACTGCTTTTTCTCATGCTGCCGGCGCAGGCAGGATGACTCCCTTCTTCCGACATGGAGGGAAGCCATGGCCCTTGGCAGCAATCTCTGCTTCTTCGATCCTGAGGATGTCTCAAGGATAGCTGATGCCGTAAGGGCTGAAGGGCTTTCCGCAACGTATACCGGAGCTGTGCTTAGCGCGATAAGCGCAAAGGAAGGCCAGCTTGAGGTTGATGACTGCATTGCTTCAGTCCATCTTATAGGGGAGGGCAAAGTTCCATTCAGGACTCTTCTTGATATTCCTGATGCTGTATGTATGGCTGATGGACTTCCTGTCACCTTCGACCTCAGGGGGGCTTTACAGGCTGCCGCTTCCCTTATCTTCTCGATACCTGCAGAACCATATGCTTCCATGCTTGCCGCCAGGCGGCCTCTTGGTCCCGGAAGCGCCGCTGTCATGGCTTTGTATGAAGGTATTTACTCGCTTGCCTTGATATCACAGGGATATTCACCCATGTACAGCATATCGGAGTGGTGGGGACGCTTCCCTTCATTCCTGTATGGCATCCCAATTGCAGCAAGATTCATAGCGCGTCATTTCAGGGCATTTGGCATGAAGGGGAAGGATCTGCAGGAAAGCGGATTGAGGATACTCTCGCTCTTCTCATCATCACCAAGGCAGCTGCCTGATGCTTTCACTCTCAACCCGCTGAGCGCTGTCAAAGACGGCCGCACTGTGCCTTATATCCAGCTTGTGAAGGCTTATGAGGCTGAGAAGGCGAGGCTGGAGAGGACTGTAAGGTCCAGCAGTGACAGGAGGAAGATGCCTGATGGTTCGAAGACAGCCGCAGTGGGCCCCGACGATGAGCGTGGGCGCGATGGAGATCCTGGATTGACGATATAGATGCCGTTCCTCTCCTCAAGGACAGGCACATGAGTATGCCCTGATATGAAGATATCGCCAGACGTGAGCTGGAAGTCATCCATCCACAGCCTGTCTCCATGCGTTATCGTCACGTTCCGCCCGTATATCCTTTCCGTCCTGCTTGCTGGAGGAAATGGCATATCCATATATTCATAGTAGCGATCGCAGTTGCCACGTACAGCAATAAGGCTCCTCCAGAAACCCGGCTGAGCTCCGTCAGGGCATTGATCCCCGGCTGAGATTATACCTTCTGCATTGAAGCGCCTTGCTGCTTCCTGTATAAGCTTTACGCCTTCTGCTGAGCCATGGATGTCTGAGACGATTAGATACGGCATGGGAAAAGGATAGCCGTTCCGCACCGCATTGCCAATTGATGAAAAGCCATTTATATTGAATCTGAGGTATTTCCATGGATCAGCGTTCGCTTGTATTGGGAGATGGTCACGATCTTTTCTATCGTGTCTGGGATGTTCAGGATGCAAAGGCAACATTGCATATCAACCATGGCATGGCTGAGCATAGCCTTCGCTATTCACGATTCGCGTCTTATCTCAATTCCATTGGGATCGCGGTATATGCACAGGATCATAGGGGACATGGCTACACCAAGGAAGAGAATGAGAAGGGGTGGTTTGCCGAACATGATGGATGGAAGAGTGTCGTTGATGATTCATGGGAACTCGATAAGGTCATATCAAACGACCATCCAGACCTGCCTCATATCCTTTTCGGGCATTCGATGGGATCGTTCATAGCGCGCATAGTGCTCTCTGAGCATTCTTCTGCGTTCGATGCCGCTGTCTTCTGCGGCACAGGTGCTTCACAGGGGCTGATAGGCAAGTTCGGGAGGCTTATAGCAGGACACAACGCGAAGAAGTATGGTTCACGCATGCCTGATCCTGTCTTTGAGAATATCGCATTCGGTTCGTATGTGAGGCACTTCCCCGGCGAAGGCCGATTTGGCTGGCTCTCGAAGGATAGGACTGAGGTTGAGAAGTATGAGAATGATCCGCTTTGTGGCTTCACCTGCTCATCAGGCTTCTATATCGACCTGCTGACTCTGATCGAGAAGGCCAATGACAAGGCTGCCGCCGGCGGAATAAGGAAGGATATTCCTGTAATGGTCATATCCGGGGATGCCGATCCTGTAGGGAACTATGGGAAAGGTGTCAGGAAGGTTGCCTCTATGTACAGGAAAGCCGGGATCGAGGACGTCCGTCTTGTGCTCTTCCCAGATGACCGCCACGAGATACTGAACGAGACAGACAGGGATGTCGTGGAGAAGACAATAGGGGCTTTCATCCTGGAGGTCGTTGACAATGCCGGGTAAGGTCAAGGGAATATCATGCAGGTTCTGCGCGTGGTGGGCGGATTACTGGCATGTAGTGACATCCGCATTCCGCGGAATGGGAAAGGATAACCTCACGATGGTTGCATCGGGGATGGTCTATTCGACTCTTATAGCCATTGTCCCATGCCTGACGTTCCTCTTTGCCTTCCTCTCCGCGTTCGGTGTCGTCCAGCCGTTCATGAAGATAATTGCGTTCATGCTTCAGGATACATTCGGGGAGCAGACAGGGCAGGAGCTCATCGACTACATCCAGCAGTTCTCGTCGAACGCTATGAGCCTTGGAGTGGTCGGGCTCGTTTCGTTCATAATCACAGGCATACTGCTTGTCGATAAGATATACATCGCGATAAACAATATATTCCACACGCGTCCGTCATCTGGGACAATGAGGAGGTTCACGACATTCCTTACGTTCCTGATAGTAGGCGCATTCATGATAGTTGTGTCGTTCGCGCTTCAGAGCATGCTTCAGAATACGCTGTCACGGATAGCCATAGGTACAGAGAGGCCAAGAGGGATATTGTCATCGCTTGTGCCGTATTTTGTCATATGGCTGTTCCTTTTCCTTCTCTATGAGGCTGTGCCGAATGCCAAGATACGTTTCGGCAGCGCTTCTGTCGGGGCTTTCACAGGTGTCATATCGTTGTCGATAGCATCCAAGATATTCAGCCTTATCACGAAGCTCATGGTCAGCTATTCAGTGATATATGGCTCCATGGCCTCGATACTCATAGCGCTTCTTTTCCTCTTCGTCAGCTGGTTCATAATCCTTTTCTCTGCTGAGATCGTCTATGTGCATCAGTTCAGGCCAGATAAGACGATGCTGCTTGGAAACAGGCAGTCACCGATCATACAGATGACAGAGGCTGTGAACATGCTCCTCCTTATTGCCGATAAGTACAGGAAAGGCGATGGGGTGATGACAATGAAGGAGCTTATGAAGAGGCTGGGAGTGCCTTCAGCCACGATAATATCGTATATATCTGACTTCGAGGATGCCAAGATGGTGATAGCTGCGAATACTGCCCGTACGGCATTCATTCCAGCCAGGCCGCTTGATCAGATAAAGCTTTCGGATATCCTCTCTGTCTTGTTTGGCGGGAGGGATATCTCAAGTGCCGATATCGAGACGATAGGTGAGGCTGTCGCTGTGGATTTCCTCAGGAAAGGCACCCAGGATATGGATACAGTGACAGTCGAGAATCTTCTGGAGAGAATATGATAATAGACAGGAACAGTGCGCCATCGCTTCTTGGCAGTGGTTTTGATTCGATACCGCTCCCTGATTCTGCGGTAGTGGCAAGATATGGTGTATCAGATCTGGAGATAAGGTTCCAGAAGATGGCAGAGTGTGCCTCATCGCTCTCTGTCGTGGCTCTTCCGTATTCGGTGAGCGTGCTTTGCGCAGGCCGCTATATCTTCGCCGCAGCGATAGAGTGCGAGGATCTCCGTGCCATGGCTCCTCTTATGGGGATATCCCTGAAGGATCTTCAGGCTGATTACGGCACAAAGGGGTTCTATGGAGAGAAGAGGATAATGCTCTATGGCAATGGGGAGAGGGAGAGCCTTGGCCCGTATTATGGCAAGGAAGAAGATGATGAGATAATATCATTCCTCCTCTCCCTCGTCCTTGATTCATTTGATGAGATTGAGGATCCTGTCAAGCTATAATCTGTCGCATCATAGCCCCTAGAATCCAAGATAGAGCAGGACTATCCCGATAATGAATACACCGCATCCGAGGAGGATTGAAAGGGCTTTGGATGCTTTTCTCATCCTGTCGTTCTGCCCGATCTTCCTTATAAGGGACGGCGATGAGCCAAGTGCTACGGAAAGGGCTGTGCATCCTATTGAGTAAAGCAGCATGAGCACCGCGCCCTTCACTGTGCTTTCCGACGCGGCTATCATGGCTATGAGCGCAATCAGCACAGGTGTTGAGCAAGGTGAAGAGAATATTCCTCCGATAACACCTGCGATAAGCGCTCCAAGATAGCCTCTGTGTCTGTTCTTCGCTGCGAGATATGTAGATGGGGCTATGTTTATTATGCCCCATATCTGCAGCGCCATAAGCAGCATTATGATGCCAAGGACTATGTACCACCATGAGAATGCAGCTCCAAGAAGTGTCCCCAGAAGGGACGCTGCGATGCCGAATGCCGTGAATGTGACAGCGGATCCAGCTGCATATACCAGTGACAGCCGGAAGGCTTTCCCAGGGCTTGCTTCCTTTCCGACATATCCAAGCACAAGTGGGATCTGCGAAAGAGAGCATGGCGTGAGCGATGTGATCACGCCTGCAATGAATGCTGCGATAGGTGCTGCAGCGCTGCCTGTCATGAGATGGGATAGCGACTCAAGTATGCTGTCCATTGGTTTCCAGTGCCTCTACAAGCGTGTCTAGCTCAGTTCGTGAAAGATAGCCCTCATGGACTGTGAAGAGATGCTCGCCTGTATCGCGAGAGGAGTACATAAGCATCGATACCGGGAAATCCTCAGGAGGAGAGAATGGCTCGCCTTCTGCCTGATACAGCACGATAGTAGGCGTGACCCTTACCGGGAAATAGCTCATTGCCTCAGGATTCCTCTCAAGGTCTATATACCTTACCTCGACGTTCTCTTCGCTCTTATGCAGATCCCTGAGATCATCCATCATCCTCAGGCAGGGCTGGCACCAGGACTCTCCAAGCACAAGGATCATAGGCTTCTCTGCCTCTTCTACCATGCTTGGCGTGAATCCAGATATCTCAAGCGGTACCACACCCTCCCTTGATGTATCGAAGTTCTGGTCTATCGAATCCTGCAGACCGCCTGCACCGCCGTTCTTTGCTATGTAGACTGCAATGATTATGACGAGAATGACAAACGCAGCCGCGATCTGCTGCATGGATCTCCGCTTATCCACGTTCACGTCCCCATGCTTCGATCTGCACCAGCGCCGGGAACGGCGAAGGATCATCTGCCTTTATGAGATGCGATATAGTAAGGCTCGTCACAGCCTTCTTCACGACATCGAATTCCTGCGCACCGTCCTTCTTCACGAAGCTGAGCGTCACGGAAGTGCCATCTGAGAATGAGACACGCCCTTCAGTCCACCAGGCATCATGGGGGAAGTCAGCCCTGTTGTAGAACACAAGCTTATCGATATCGACAGGCCTGCCGAAATCAACTGTCATCTCTGCATCGGGATTCTTGTTGATGCCCCAGCTTGACCATGGATAGCCGCCATGGTTATCTGCCGCTATAAGGCCATCTACGGCATTCCTTGATGCGAATACAGACTCGCCGCGTGTCTCCACGTTCGCGTATGTGTGAGGATACATCGCGCTGTTGTCATGATGGTCTGCTGGATTGAGAGCGAGATTCCGGAAGTTTGACTTCTCTTCATCCTTAGCCTTCTTTACCATCAGGAGATGTATGCTGCCTGTGAAGGCTGCGGGAGAGTATGCCAGCTTCTTCTCCTCAAACGGGACAGGCAGCCTGTACGTGCCCTTGCACCAGAGAAGGGCTGGGAATACCGATGCGTCCAATGATACCCAGTAAAGTCCTTCTTCTCCGAATTCCACATAGATCGTGTCGCCGGGAGCATACTCTTGCCTGTATACTGCATAGACCTCATCCTCGCCGCATCTTTCAGCAAGGATATTCTCCTCATTCGCTATCTTTATAGTGATCATCATAGACTCCTTTCCTGCATTTTAGCATTCATGCTGGGGATATCGCTAGATGGAATCGGCATTGTGGAATAACATCATGGATATGACTCAGAATGATTTCTTTCAGGACAGGCGTTTCTTCTTCGATGATGCAAAGGCGACGGCAGAGTATGCTCTCCGCTACTCACCTGATGAGTGCAGGAAGATCATAAGGACTGCAGACGACACAATTGAGCAGCGATTCATATTCAATCTCCGGTGGGATCTTGAGCAGACACAGGTTCCCGTTGTCTTTGATGATATCGACTGGCTTTATCAGCCGGGCGATGATCCTGAGTTCATATATGCGTTCAACCGCATGCGCTTCTGGATCTGCCTTGGCCAGGCCTATGCCATCACTGGGGATGAGAAATATGCCAGATGCTTCGTGTCACAGCTCATGCACTGGATACGGACAGTCCCGTTCTCCCCGGAGTCCAAGGCATGGAGGACTATAGAGACAGGAATACGTATGGAGCACTGGTGCAAGGCCATACAGTATTTCAGGGGTTCGCCTTGCCTGACTGATGATGTGATAGATGCTTTCGTACGTTCTGTAACTGAGCATGCTGAGTACATCATGGGCGTCTGGAATTCATATAACCTGCTTTCGAACTGGGGCATCCTTGCAAATCATGGCTTGTTCGTGGCCTCTGTGGTGCTTCCGGAAGACGATAGGACGATCATATGGCGCAAGACTGCTGTCGAGCGGCTTGCTGCGGAGGCTGAGATCCAGATCTACGATGATGGAGTGCATTGGGAGCAGAGCGCCATGTACCACAATGAGGTGCTCCACTGCATGCTTGATGTGGTGCTTCTTGCACAGCGCTTCTCAATAGACCTGCCACCATCATTTACAGAGAGAATACATAAGGCAGCCCTTGCCTCCGCCCTCATGCAGAAGCCCGATGGCTCTGAGCCTATGTCAGGCGACAGCGATGACATAGATCAGAGGGATCTTACTGAAAAGAGCGCATATATCTTCTCGGATCCTGTCATACGCAGCTTCGGAGAGGATCATATGACATTCGATGCGGTCTGGGATGCCGGAGCTGATGCTGCGTCCATTTATGAGGGAATGGAGAGCAAGCCATCTCCCATGCTCTCAGCTTTCCCTGACAGCGGCCATGTGGTATACAGATGCGGCGACACATATCTTTCCTTCAAGGACGGGCCGATAGGGGCCGGGCATTCACATGCTGACCAGACACATGTGGATCTTGCCTTTGGGGGCTGTGACATACTTATAGATCCGGGGCGCTATACATATGTGGACAAGCCTGAGCGCTATGAGTTCAAGGATTCCTCTGCCCATAACCTTGTCACGATAGATGGAATGAACAGCTATGTTAAGAAGGACAGCTGGGAATACAGCAAGATGAGCGAGTCATACGGGCTTAAATGGAAGGAGAAGGGCGGGATGGCCTTCATCAAAGGCGGCCATCTTGGATATATATTCTCATCATCATTCGTATCCCGCAAGATTGTCGCTGTGGATCCCTCCATCATAGTTGTCATAGATGAGTGCTATGGAAGGGGCCGGCATACCATGGATGGCTACTGGCATTTTTCTGAAAAGGGTGATGTTGAGATCTTGTCAGATCAGTCATTCTCATTTTGCCAGGGTGATTGCAGAGCTTCATTTGCTGTCCTGAATGCAGAGAGCGCAGTATCATTCGGATCAAGGATCTCAAGGCATTACAACCAGGCATCAGAGAATGTATCAGTCAAAGTAAGCCGTGGTTACGAAGACTTCGGATCTCTTATCACGGTTATATCACTCGGTAGCGGAAGCATATCTCCAGTGAAACTTCCCGTAAAGAGCAATTTCAAAGGTATTACTTTCTCTGATAAGGAGATAGAAGCAGTTAAGATAGGTGAGTACATATTAGTTGTCTCTCATTACGAATGGGGTTCACCTACAGATAGCTTCTCTGTGGACGGACATACCGGCTGGGGACGCCTTGTCGTGTTCGGACTGGGTGACAGGGACATAGGGACAGTGCTTGAGGCATGATCGGAAGAAGAAACCACAGGCGTGATGCCTGTGGCCGTCTTATGCTGTTGCTGTCTTGCTGCTGTCTTTCGACATTATCATCCGGTAGAAGATCTTAAGCTCTTCCTTGTCCATCAGGAACGGGACAGGGTAAAGCGGGTTTGCCTCTTTGTCGGCATATGAAGCGAGCTGGTCTATATCCTCTTCCCTGACCTCAGGAAGAGTTGCAGGTATGCGCAGCTCTTTTTCCAGCTTCCTTATCTCATCTATGAATGCCTTTGCCTTGTCCTCATCGCTTTTGCCTTTTATCCCGATTGCCTCTGCAAGCACTGCAAGGCGTTTCCAGGCATGGCTGCCGTAGCTGTCAAGCACGTATGGAAGGATCACTGCATTGGCCAGGCCATGCGGCGTGTTGTACCTGCCTCCAAGGGAATGCGCAACAGCGTGCACGTAGCCTACATATGACTTCGTGAATGCGCTTCCTGCAAGGAAAGCCGCCTTGAGCATCGCCCTCCTTGCATCCATGTCATTACCGTCTTTGTATGCCTTCTCGATATTCCCGAAGATAAGCTTCACAGCCTCGATGGAGTCTGCTCTTGTCTCCTTTGTCGTAGAGCGTCCTATGAATGCCTCTACAGCATGCGTGAGTGCATCGAGTCCTGTAGCTGCCGTGATCGAAGGCGGAAGCGTCCTTGTCGTCTCTGGATCAAGTACAGCATAGCGCGGTATGAGAGGGAAGCTGTTTATAGGATACTTATGCCTTGTTTCTGAATCGACGATCACAGAGGCAAGCGTTGTCTCGCTTCCTGTCCCCGCAGTCGTCGGCACCGCGACAAGCAGTGGGATCCGTCTCAGCACCTTCAGTATGCCTTCCATCTTCGCAAGTGGCTTCCTTGGGTATGCAATCCTCGCTCCTACCGCTTTCGCCGCATCAATTGAAGAGCCGCCGCCGAAGCCTATGATTGCCTGGCATCCTGATGCCAGATAGAGCTTCCTGGCCTCCTCGACGTTATCTGTTGTTGGATTCGCGACAGTGCCATCGTAGACTGATGCCTTTATATTGTTCTCCCTGAGGACATCCTCAAGGGCCTTCGTTATCCCGAAGCCTCTTATTGCCTTGTCTGTTACGATCAGCACATTGTTTATGTTTTTCTTCTTAAAGAGCTTTGGGAGATCCTCTACGCTGTTCAGTATCGCTGGTTTCCTGTATGGAAGGAACGGTATTGCGATGTGGAAGACTTCCTGAAAGACCCTGCAGTAGATTTTCCTTGCTATGTTCATGACGTGTAGGAAATTAACAGAATTGGCATAAAGTGTCAATAAAAACAAAGGATACAGAATCTGTAAGGATAGTTTCTATATCTTATGACAATAAATCATTCCTAGATGGAAATAGTTTATAATTCTTCAAGCATTGATAGTATATCAGAAGCAGATGGCGGACAGCCGATTGCCGCGTGTTCTGCGCCCTTGCAGCACAGGCCCGAGCCAAGCTCCATCTTCTTTCCCTTCCAGCCTTGTCCCACAGCGACTTTCCTGCTGCCGAGCTTTCCGATATCTCCTTCTTCCTCAAGGCGCTTGATTGCATGTATCAAGGCCGCATAGCATGCAGAGCATGCCTCATCCGGAGCTGTGTAGGAAGCAAGATGGGATACGGTCCCTCTTGGTCTGATATTCCCTGTCGCTGGTTTGTTCAGCTGTATGATATCGATATCTTCAAGGTTTAGGCTGCGGCCTGAGTAACCTGCGGCAATCTGGATGTAGCCTATGTCTTCGGGGGAGTATCCCATGAGGGAGGCACCAAGCATATCCAGGGCAGCGGGGTCTTCGGAGAGCATCATCCTGTCTGTCTCTACAGGTGTCCCTCCTTCTTCGAAGTCCAGGTCCCCGCATATGCTGTCAACTATTGTGAGGTCAGGCCTTATAAGCATATTGAGCGCGGCGATTGGCTTCATGAGCCCTTCCTTATGGAAATCCCTCTTGGATCTGTCTGATATGCAGCCTTTGAGATTCTTCATCGCAGCTGTCATCTTTGTCTGGCAGTGCCCTTTAAGCACTGGCAGGTTTATCACATAGTCCGCGTTCAGCACAGCTTCAGATATCTCCATGCTGATGCCATCGTATGAGAGGGTGCGGAACCTGTCTTTCTTTATATCAAGGAGCTTTATGCCATATTCCTCTGCAATCTCCCTGTAGCCGAGCTTCCTGAATCCTTCTTCAGTGGATGCACCGACCCACGAGCTTTCCGCGATTGTTATGTCGTTCTTGCCGCATGATTGCAGATACCTGATTATGGCCTTGGCAATCCCTGGATGAGTGGTAGCCCCATGCTCAGGCTTTGATGGTGTCACGATATTCGGCTTGATTATGAAGCTATGCTTGTCTTTTATCCTGCTCTTCAGGTCATAGGCATCAAGAAGCCTCTCTGCCATGGCTTCTTCATCTCTTCCATATATCATGTAGATAGCTGCATCGGACATGGATAAAGAGTATCCATTTTGCAGTATATTTGGAATAGGAAAAGGGCTGCGATGAGCAGCCCCATTGATCAGCTGTTTACTCTTTCGAGATATTCCTTGGTCTCTGTATTGACCCTGATCTTCTCGCCCTGCTTTATGAAGATAGGCACGCGTACGCGAAGTCCTGTCTCTGTCGTTACATACTTTGTAGCGCCCTGGACTGTATCGCCCTTGACAGCTTCCTCTGCCTCTGCGACTGTGAACACGATCTTCGAAGGGATGATGATGTCAAGGACCTGGTCTTCCCAGAACGTTGCCCTGTATGTCTCTCCTTCCTTCATGAAGTACTCATAGTCCGTGAATGACTTCATCGGCACATCGATCTGGTCGAATGTGTCTGTGTTCTGGAAATAGAAATTCTCTCCGTCATTGTAGAGATACTGAAGATCCTTATCCTCGACTGTGATGTCCTCTGCATTGTCCTGGCTCTTCATTGTCTCGGAGAGGACCTGGCCTGTTGCCGGGCTCTTGAGCTTGAGGCGCACGAATGCTGAACCTTTTCCCGGGTTTACGAACTCACGCTCAATGCAGACAAAAGGCTGACCTTTTATAAGAAGCGCTGTTCCCTTGTCGATCTGACCTGCTTTAATCATGATAAAATACCTCTATTACTGCTTTTTATATTCTTATCTGGATTTACCGCGGACAAGCATATCAGAAAGGGGGAATAAAAGTAAAGGCTCAATCGAATTAAGCCCCATCTCAGCTGCAAGCAGCCTGTCCAGTCCCATCGCGACTCCTGATGACTTCGGTATGGACAGATCAGGGAATGACGGATCTGCTGGAGGGATTGCGTCGCCTGTGCCTTTCCTCTCTGAGATCAGCCTTGCCTCCTCTTCATCGAAGTATCTTCTTGTCTCTTCCTTGTCTGTCTCCTCATCGTAGCAGTTCGCAATCTCGATGCCGTTTATGTACATCTCCCATCTCTTGCGGCATGGCTTGTCGCTGCAGGCTTTTGCAAGGCAGCGTATCTGGTCCGGATAGTCTGTTATGTATACAGGCCTGTCCTTAGGGATCGATGGCTCTACATATGTGAGGAATATCCTGTTGAACACATCGCTCCATGTGTCAGAGCTGTCAGGCGAGAGGCCAAGTCTCTCTGCCTCTTTCCTCATATATGATATATCCTCGCCTTTGGCCATATCCACGCCGGCCCATCTCTCCATCGCCTCTGCCATCGTGATCACAAGGCTTTCGTTATCCATCCATTCCTGATGCTCTGCTATCATCGTCTCCCTGATCATTTCGGCTGTGAGTCCTATCGAGTCCTTCTCGTCGAAGCCGAGCGTATAGTACTCAAGCATCATGAACTCCGGATTGTGTACATCTCCAAGCTGCTCGGCATTCCTGAAGCACGTGCTTATCTGGTAGATCGAAGGGGATCCTGCCGCAAGCAGCCTCTTCATGAAGATCTCCGGAGAGGGGATGAGATAGAGATCCATGTTGCCTGTGAATTCATTCCTGAACTCTGTCCTGAATGTCTTTATCGTCGGCTCAGGGATCAGATATGGTGAGAGCGACGGCGTATATACCTCAAGGTATCCTTTCCCGTCGAAGAACTTCCTTATGTTCCTGCATAGTTCTGAGCGTCTTGCCGCTGCTTTGAAGTCAAACATGCCAAGATTCTAGACTGCTTCATCGGTTGCAACAAGAGCCAAGGATATATAGTATCGGAATGTATGGCACATTATTCGACCAATGAACCAATCTATGCTCTTGCGACGCCTTGCTCTCCCTCTGCCCTTGCTGTGATAAGGGCTTCTGGCGATGGTGTCCTTGCATTGCTTGCGCCATGTTTCACAGGCAGGCTTTCAGGGAGGCCAAGCAGCATGGCCGTGCATGGCTATCTTGTCGATGGGAATGGCAGGCGGATAGATGAGGTTATGGTCATAAAATATGAGGAAGGCCATGGATACACCGGAGAGGAGGCCTTTGAGATAATGTGCCATGGCTCTCTTCCAGTGATCCGAATGATATCGAGGATGCTTGAGAGCCTTGGCATAAGAGAAGCCGAGCGTGGGGAGTTCACATACAGGGCCTTCATGCACGGACGGATGGATCTTACAGAGGCTGAAGCTGTCGAGGAGATAGTCTCCGCGAGGACGGAAAGGGCAGGATCAGAAGCGCTTGCGAGGCTTTCTGGTGCGATAAAAGCTGAAGCTGATGCAGCAAAGGATGAGATCCTTGATATCCTCGCATCTGTCGAGGTCCAGCTTGATTATGGCGAGGATGATGTCCCGGAAGAGTGGGTATTCCCTGCAGATAGGGTTGATAACATCATCTCCAGGCTATCAATGATTGCTTCGACATACTCTTCCTCCCGTCTGTACAGCCATGGGGCGTCGGTGGTTCTGATCGGCCGCACGAATGCTGGCAAGAGCTCGCTCTATAATGCCATACTCAAGGAGAACAGGGCTATTGTCTCTGACGAGGAAGGCACGACAAGGGATTATATCGAGAGCGATGCCTCGATAGGCGGGATTCCCGTGCGTCTCTTCGATACAGCTGGCATAAGGGATGGCGGAGGCAGTGTCGAGAAGGAAGGGATCAGGAGATCGATGGATCTCATGAAGAGCGCCGATCTCATAGTCTATGTCCTCGATGGCGATGAAGCTGATGATTATCCTGATGATGGCAATACGCTCCATGTCCGTTCAAAGCGTGACATAACAGGTCTCGATGAGAGGCTTTCATTCTCGTCATTGACAGGTGAGGGGCTGAGCGATGTCATAGCAGCCATCAAGGAGAAGCTGATCTCATCTGATGCTGAGCTTTCTTCTGTGCCTCATATAGATTCGGAGAGGCAGCTTGATGCGTTGAATGAAACTGTTGCGGCATTGAAGGATGCCGGCAAGGCAGTCCCGATGGGAGAGGATGTCGTTGCCATGTATCTTCAGTCTGCGCTCTCATCTCTTGGTGAGCTGACTGGCGAGGTTACGAATGATGATGTGCTTGAACGTCTTTTCTCGTCGTTCTGCCTGGGGAAGTGAGATATGGATTATGATGCGATAGTGATCGGGGGCGGCCATGCTGGTATAGAGGCCTGCCTTGCTCTCTCTCGTGAGGGTTTTGAGACTCTTCTGATTACACAGTCGCTTGATGCGATAGGCCGTATGAGCTGCAATCCTTCCATCGGAGGGCTTGCGAAAGGGAACCTTGTCCGTGAGATAGATGCGCTTGGCGGCGAGATGGCCCATCTTATCGACAGCACTATGATACAGTACAGGATCCTTAACAAGCGCAGGGGACCGGCGGTTCAGGCACCGCGTGCCCAGGCTGATAAGTTCTCTTACTCGCGCCTTGCAAAGGAGACGCTTGAGAGGCAGGGCCATCTCCATCTCTTCATGGATACCGTCACTGACTTCATCGTTGAGAACGGGTCTGTTAGGGGTGTTGTCACCGAGAGGGGGTGGAAGATAAGCTCCTCTGTTGTCGTCCTTACGACAGGTACATTCATGGATGGGCGCATATTCATCGGGGAGTATGATGCTCCAGCAGGCAGGCTTGGCGAGAGTGCCGCGATAGGCCTTGGCGATAGCCTGAGACGGCTTGGGTTCCATACAGGCAGGATGAAGACAGGCACCCCTGCCCGTGTGCTTCTTTCCTCCCTTGACCTTGATGAGATGGAGATCCAGGAAGGCGATGCTGAGGAGCCTTTCTCGTTTGATGATGACACTGTAGACCGGCCTTCGCTCCCGTGCTATGTGACATATACGAATGATGAGACGCACAGGATAATCAGGGAGAATATCCATCGCTCTCCGCTCTATGGCGGCAAGATCGTTGGAAGAGGCCCGCGCTACTGTCCTTCCATCGAGGATAAGGTGGTGCGCTTCCCAGAGCGCGGTAGGCATCAGATATTCGTTGAGCCTGAAGGGATAGGCAGCGAGGAGATGTATCTCAATGGACTTTCTTCCTCTCTTCCTGAGGATGTGCAGAGGGCATTCATACATTCCATTCCTGGCCTCAGGCGTGCTGAGGTCATGCGCCCTGCATATGCTGTGGAGTATGATTACCTTGATCCTCTGGACCTGTATCCTACCCTTGAGAGCAAGATAGTGCGATCGCTTTTCATAGCAGGGCAGACAAACGGCACATCCGGATACGAGGAAGCCGCAGCGCAGGGGCTCATGGCCGGGATAAACGCAGCTGAACGGCTGAAGGGTGAGGAAGGTGTGGTCCTTTCAAGGACGGAGGCCTATATAGGCGTGCTGATAGATGATCTTGTCACCAAGGGCACAAAGGAGCCTTACAGGATGTTCACCTCACGCGCTGAGTACAGGCTGTCGCTCAGGCATGATACAGCTGATGAGCGCCTGACTCCAATCGGTGTCAGGATAGGGCTTGCCTCGAAGGAGAAGGAGGCGAGGTTTGAGAGGAAGAAGAAAGAGATCGAAGAGATCGTCGATATACTCAGGAAGTCCCGTGTTGATGGAAAGAGCGCCTATGACAGGCTCAAGGAGCCGGGGCAGGATATAAGGCAGCTGGGGCTTGATGCGCTTTCCTCCTATCCGGACAGCGTGCTTTCACGCGTTGAGCTTGATATCAGGTATTCAGGATACCTTCTCAGGCAGGAGAGAGAGGCTGAGAAGACAAGACGTGAAGAGAATATGGCGATTCCCGCCGATTTTGATTATGATAGCATTGACGGCATCTCCTCTGAATCGAGGGAGAAGCTGAAGGCAGTGCGTCCGCTGTCCCTTGGGCAGGCAGGGAGGATCTCCGGTGTGCGTGTCTCGGATATAGCGGTGCTGGCTGTCGCGATTAGGAGCAGACGTGGATAAAGAACTTCTGGTTTCCGGCCTGGAGAGAATAGGAATACCCTTTGATGATGGAGTATTGAGCGCTATTGATACCTTCATCAGCGAGATAATGTTGTTCAATCCCGTCTATAAGCTCGTCGGGGACAAGGACCCTGATGAGATATTGATAAGGCATGTGCTGGACTGTGCTGCGGCATATCCTGTCTTCATGCGTTATACAAAGCCTGGCGATGTTGTCGCGGATCTTGGCTCAGGTGCTGGATTCCCTGGGATCGTGCTTTCCATCCTGATGCCTGACAGGTCTTTCGTCCTTATCGAAAGGATGCAGAGACGGGTTGGGTTCCTTAATGGTGTGATTGCCCGTACAGGCATAAAGAACGCCACTGTGTCCGACAAGGACATAAAGGAAGAGAGCAGGGCGTTCAGTACGGTCACTGCAAGGGCCTTCCATCCGCTTTTCGATGTCGCTGAGTCTGTGCTGCCGCTGCTGCAGCCAGATGGTGTTGGCATATTCTATAAAGGGCAGCGTGCTAATGTGGAATCTGAACTTGAGGTCCTGCGGGGAGAGGGCTACAGGTTCGATGCCAGGATAGAGGATGTGAAAGTCCCCTATCTAGATGAGAGAAGGACTATCTGCGTCCTTGAGAATTGGAAAGAAAATGAAGGTTAGAAGTTACCGGATCTCCCTGACACTGTCGCTTGTATTTATCTTGTTCGCTCTTATTTTCGGCGGACTTTGCCTTATGTCGTCCCGGTCCATGATCCTGCCGCCCTTTGATGAGTACGTTGCAAAGGCCATTGAGACAGTATCGCTGTCATCAGAGCTTTATGGATCGCTGGGATTTTCCGTGGCGCTGGCTGCAGAAGCTGTATTCATGCTTGCATATAGAAGGAAGAAGAGAGCCAGCATGTACGTCTCCTTCTTCCTCATAGCGTTCATATATCTCACAGTGCTTGTGTATGCGCATCTCATGAATGGGATAGACAGCCCCGCCTTGATCATGTCCCATATCTCCGGCGACAAGCCCTGGCTTCTGCTTGTATGCGTGGCCCTTGAGCTTATATTGTTCTTCGCCTTCCCTGTCATGCTGCGTCCTCTTGACAGGAGAATCTATTCAAGGCATGAGCTGAGGGTCCGCCAGCTGCAGGAGAAGGAAAGTGAGAAGGAAGCTGCTGGCGCAGAGGGCGATGAGCAAGCTTCTGATGATGAGAAGCAGAGGGCAAAGGATGAGAAAGATGCCCTGAAATATACAAAGGACAAGGAGAGGAAGGAGAAAAAGCTCCAGAGGAAGGCTGAGAAGGAGGCGCTTAAGGATGAAAGGCGCCAGCAGAAGTTCATGGCTAAGCAGGAAGCTGCGGCAAGGAAAGAGGAGGAGAAGGCAAGGCGCAAGCTTGCGAAGGAAGATAGCGATATCTCTGATGAGTCTTCTGATGCCTTCACCACAGCAGGTGCTGTGCCGTACAGCCATGCAGTCAATCCTTCAGAGCCTGTCACGTTCCCTGATATAGCATCGATACCGTCTTTCAGGACCATTGCGCTGTCAAGGCATGAGGATGAGCCTGAGGAGGCAGAGGAGCCGGCTCCTGCCGAGCAGGAAGCTCCTCATCGTTCCTTTGACACCGACGTGTTCTCCCAGGTGAAGGAAGAGATAGAGAGGAAGGACAGGAAAGAAGAGATGGCTGCCAAGCGCAGCGATTTCACAAAGCCGATGTCCTTCAATAAGGGAGGAATGCTGGAAGCAACGCTTGAATCGATCTTGTCAACATCATCCGCGCCTCCTCTGGAACAGGGGCCGATCATCGGGTATGACGATAAGAAGAAGGACAAGGAGAAGCCACATGCCTCCTCAATCGCTCCGTCAGGACTCTCACCGGACCATCCGCGCTACAAGCTTTTCGAGGCGATCGCATCAAAGCCTAATGTATCCCACTTCCCTTCAAAGGGGTTTGTGCCAGAGGAAAAGGAAGAGGAGGATCTTTCAGAATACGGCAATGTGTTCGATGAGCCGAAGAAGCCTAGGAAGACCGTTGCTGTGAAGGAGGTTGTACCTGTAGAGCCAAGGAAAGAGAGCGTTCCTGCATCTCCTGCCGTCGCTGATGAAAGCGAGGATGATGAGGTGTCTGTATCTGCGATGGATGTTTTTGAGGATGACAAGCCTGTGGAGAAGAAGCCTCAGATGATAGATCCATTCTCAACTCCGATAAAGAAGAAGGAGAAGCCACAGCCGAAGAACGATGAGCCATCGCTTCTCCCAGAGGAAGATGAGAGGGAGGACTTCAGCCAGGAGAATGAGCTGATGCTGTCAGTTGGAATCGGCGGGCTCCAGAGCAATGAGCTTGGCTTTGCCGGGATATCAAAGAGGAGCAAGAAGAGATATACAGCTCCTTCTGCTGAGTTCCTTGTTGATTATCCTGAGATATCGACAGAGATAGATGATGTCACGCGCATGCAGGGCGAGGAGATAGTCAACACGCTGCTGCAGTTCCACACGGAAGTTTCATTGGACAATATAGTGAAAGGACCGACTGTCACGATGTTTGAGCTCAAGCTCAAGGAAGGGACTCCTGTAAGCCGTGTCCGCGCACGCTATGATGAGCTTTCATATAATCTTGGAGGCGTCCAGATAAGGATCCTTGCACCGGTGCCAGGCAAGCAGGCCGTGGGTATAGAGGTGCCAAACAGGAAGAGGGCTGTCATAGGCTTCAAGGATATGCTGAAGGCAATGAAGAAAGATCCTGACGCGAAGAAGCTCCGCGTGCCTATGATCCTTGGCCGCACCATCACCGGAAAGCCGATGATCATCGATGTCGCGAAGATGCCTCATATGCTGATCGCAGGAACAACAGGATCAGGAAAGTCGGTATGTATAAATGCCTTCATATGCACAGTGCTGTACACGAGGGCACCGCAGGATGTGCGGTTCATCATGGTCGATCCTAAGGTTGTCGAGCTCTCTGTCTATAACGGCATACCTCATCTTCTCACGCCTGTCATCACTGAGGCGAAGAAGGTCGTGAGGGCATTGGCATGGCTTTGCGATGAGATGGAAAGGCGCTATAAGATGCTTTCGAAGTTCGGCGTGAGGAACATCGATGGCTTCAATTCGAAGATCCTGAGCGAGAACATCCCTGCCGAGCGTATGCCTTACATAGTCCTCATAATGGATGAGTTCGCTGACCTCATGACGACTGTCGGAAAGGATATCGAGAACTATGTAGCCCGTCTTGCGGCAAAGGCAAGGGCTGCCGGCATACACCTTGTGCTTGCGACACAGCGCCCATCTGCCGATGTCATAACCGGCACGATCAAGAATAACTTCCCCGCGCGTATCGCGTTTGCGGTCTCTTCTGCCACAAACTCAAGGATCATCCTTGATGATGGCGGCGCTGAGAATCTTCTCGGACGTGGTGATATGCTCTTCATGAACCCTTCCTCGATGGGCTTTGAGAGAATACAGGGAGCATTCCTCTCAGATGATGAGGTTGATTCGATCGTTTCGTTCGAGCAGCGCAACTCAACACCTGATTATCTTGCTGAGGATATCTTTGAGGAACCTGCCCAGGAGAGCGAAGGCGGCGGTGAGGATATAGATGTCTCCGATGATGACAGCGATGAGGTCCTGTATGAGAAGGCGAAGGAGATTGTCTATGAACGGAAGATGGCATCCGCATCATTCCTGCAGAGAAGGATGAAGATAGGCTATAACAGGGCTGCGCGTCTTATCGAGATGATGGAGGACAATGGGATAATAGGGCCTGCCAATGGTTCCAAGCCACGTGAAATCCTCAAGTACGAGTAGTCTATATCACTTCTTTTGCCTATAATCTTGAGCCATGAGAAGTGCAATAAGGAATACAGAACTGATCAGGGAGGATGAAGCGGTCCTCCCTGTCGTATCAAGAGAGGTGCAGTACTCATTTTCCGTGTATGAGGCACTGCGTGTCATAAATGGCCATATTGTCCATCTGGATGATCATCTGAAGCGTCTGGCAGCCTCCTGCAGCGATATAGGGCTTGTCCATTGCTTTTCGGATCGCGATATAGAGATGTCGCTGGACAGGCTTATCAAAGCTGATGGCATAAAGGATGCCTCTGTCCGCATCTTCATAGTCGGGGGGCCGTCGCCTCTGCTCTTCATAACATATACGGATCTCCTGTCCTATCCTGATAGCTATTATACAGATGGAGTCAGGGCTTCTCTTTACCATGGGGAGAGGTTCATGCCGCAGGCTAAGACCTCCAATCTCCTTATGCAGTACATAGCGCTTGAGGAAGCAAAGCGCAAAGGTGCGTTTGAGGCCCTGCTTGTCAACAGGGAAGGAGAGGTTCTCGAGGGTACCAGAAGCAACTTCTATGCTATAAAGGGAGACAAGCTATTCACCGCTCCTGATGAGAAGGTCCTGTCAGGGATCACCAGGATAAGCGTTGTGAAAGCCGCATCAGAGCTTGGCCTTGATATCGTCTATACGCCGCCGCTAGCATCTGAGCTTCTGTCGTTTGATTCTGTTTTCATATCAGCGACATCCATGGCTGCGATCCCTGTGAGCCATATCGATGGCATTGAGATGAATAAGGCCAGATGGCCTCTGATCCTCGATATAATGAAGCTCGTGAGGCAGTGGGAGTAGGACAGCTGGGGCATAATCTTGCAAAAAGCCATGCACTTTTATAGAGTAGTCATGTAATCTAGCATTTATCCTTTTTGACAGGTGGAAATAAAACTTATGAAATTCAGTGAACTGCCTCTCTGCGAAGAGGTTCTCGCCGGGATAAGCAAAGCCGGCTACACAGATTGCACTGATGTGCAGGAACGCGTCCTTCCTCTTACGCTCAGCGGACGCGATGTAATGGTGCAGTCAAAGACTGGAAGCGGTAAGACTGCGGTATTCCTTATCACCATCCTTGAGAAATATGCCCACAATCGCGCATCTGCTGCTCTCATAGTCTCTCCGACAAGGGAGCTTGCTGTACAGATAGAAGAGGATGCGAAGCTTCTTGCCTCAGGCTATCCTGATTTCCGCATCGGATGCTTCTATGGCGGGGTGGGCTACAAGGAGCAGATGGAGGAGCTAAGGTCCGGCCTCAATCTCTATGTAGGTACGCCGGGCCGCCTGCTTGATTTCGCGAAGTCAAGCAAGATTGATTTCCGCTGCTTCGATACTGTCGTGCTGGATGAGGCTGACCGCATGTTCGATATGGGATTTTATCCTGATATCCAGACAATGTTCTCACGTATGGTAAGCCCTAAGGAGAGGCAGACTATGCTTTTCTCTGCAACGCTCTCCACGAGGGTGAGGAATCTCGCATGGAAGTATATGAATGAAGCTGAGGAGATTACCGTCCAGCCTGAAGAGATAACGGTGAAGAACATCACCCAGGAGCTTTTCCATGTATCGAAGGATGAGAAGTTCGGCCTGCTTCTTTCTATAATGAGCAAGATAAATCCTGCTTCGTGCCTTATATTCACGAACACGAAGGATAGGGCTGTCGAGGTAGCCAAGCGTCTTCAGATGAATGGTTACAAGGCTGAGTATCTTATGGGTGACATGCCTCAGGCAAAGAGGCTGAAGACCATCGACAGGATGAAGGAGGGGAAGCTTCCGATCCTTGTCGCTACAGATGTGGCTGCAAGGGGGCTGCAGATCGATGATCTTGAGCTTGTTGTCAATTATGATATCCCGGAGGATTTTGAGAGCTATGTGCATCGCATCGGGCGTACTGCAAGGGCTGGTAAGTCCGGCAAGGCCATAACGCTTGCCTGTGAGGAATATATCTATGGGCTTGAGCCTATCGAGCGTTATATACAGATGAAGATTCCTGTGCTCTGGCCTGACGAGGCAGGTCTTGTCAGCGTTGAGGACAAGAGCGAAGGTTTCAGATACAAGAGCCCGTCCCGCCGTCCATCGCAGTCAGGCCGCCAGACAAGGCAGGATGGCAGGAAGAGCCAGAGAGGTCCTTCACGCAAGCATGTCCAGAAGAAGCCTGAGAGCGCTGCTCCTTCAAAGAAGGTGGAAGAGGATTATGACAAGCTTTCCAGGATGACGCTTGAGGAACGTATGGCTTACTACAAGAAAGAGTTCGGGCAGCCTGCTGGAGATAAGAAGCCTCAGGTCCAGAGGAAACCCCAGCAGCCGGGTGGAAAGAGGCCCGGCCAGGCACAGAGGAAGCCACAGAAGCCACAGCCTCAGGTGCAGAGGCCTCAGCAGAAGAGCGCTGAAGCTGTGCAGCCTAAAGAGGTAAAGGTCGTGAAGAAGGGCATCTTCTCACGTATATTCGACAAGCTCAGGGGTAAGTGATGCTCAGACGCTTCATTTCATATTACAGGTACTACAAGGGCCTTTTCGCCCTTGATATGAGCGTCGCGCTGCTTTCCTCTATCCTGTCTGTCATCTCTCCGGCTCTTGTCCGCAGCATACTCTACGGCAGCCTTCCTCTTGGGCTTATCAAGTCAGTGATATGGACGCTTTCGCTGATACTTGTGATATATATGCTCCAGGCTGTCACTACCTACATAAGGATACGGTGGGGCCATTATCTTGGCGTGAGGATGGAGAACAGGATGAGGGAAGAGCTTTTCTCCCATCTTCAGGATCTTTCGTTCTCATATTTCGACAGGACGAAGACCGGAACCATAATGAGCCGCATCACGAACGATCTTTTCAATATCGCGGAAGTCGCCCATCATGGGCCTGAGGACTTCCTGATATCCATAGCGACGATCGTCGCAGCTTATGGCCTGATGTTCTCATTCTCATGGGAGCTTTCGCTTGTATCGATCATCCCTTTGCCTGTGATGCTTCTGTATGGCATCCATTTCAATAAGAAGCTAAAGGCAAAGAACCGTGCGATAAGGCAGAAGATAGCTGATGTCAATGTAGCCGCTGAGAACTCTATACAGGGCATAAGGGAAGTCAAGAGCTACTCCCAGGAGAGCTTCCAGAAGAGGAAGTTCGGAGTATCCAATGCTGAGCTGAAGAAGAGCCGGGAGCGCATGTACAGCACCATGGCCAATTACCAGACCGGTATTTCGTTCATGCGTGATTTCTATTATTTCATGACAATCGCGGGAGGCATCCTTCTTATATACGCAGGACGCTGCGAGATTCCTGATCTTGTCACTTTCGTCCTTTACGTTTCTGTCGTGCTTCCTCCGATCGACAGGCTGATAAACTTCACTGAGCAGTTCTCGCAGGGCATGGCTTCCTTTGAGCGCTTCGCGGAGATAATGGATATAAAGCCGCAGATTGAGGACAGCGAAGGTGCTTTCCCGCTTGTTGTCACGAAGGGTGATGTGGACTACAGGGATGTCTCGTTCTCATATGAGAGCGATGGAAGGGAGATAGTCATAAATCACCTCAATCTCCATATCCCGGGAGGCTCGAAGGCCGCGCTTGTCGGTGAGTCCGGAGCGGGAAAGAGCACGATAGCTGCGCTTCTTGCCCGCTTCTATGAACGCAGCGGCGGGACGATTGAGATAGATGGACAGGACATAGACAACGTTACGCAGAAGTCCCTGCATGACTCTATCGGATTTGTCCAGCAGAATGTTTTCCTCTTCGATGCGACGATCAAGGAGAACCTCAGGTACGGCAAGAGCGATGCGACTGAAGATGAGATGTGGCAGGCGCTTCGCAATGCCAATCTCTATGACTTCGTATCATCTCTTCCCGATGGGCTTGATACAGAGGTCGGAGAGAGGGGGACAAGGCTTTCGGGAGGACAGAAGCAGCGCCTCTCGATTGCACGTGTGTTCCTGAAGAATCCTAAGATCCTCATATTCGATGAAGCCACAAGTTCTCTCGATACAGAGAGCGAGGCGCTCATCCAGGATGCTTTCGACAGGTTGGCGAAAGGCCGTACGTCGATTGTGATCGCGCATAGGCTTTCAACGATAAAGGATTCGGATATAATCTTCGTCATAGACAAGGGAATGGTCGCTGAGCAGGGTACGCATGACACTCTCATGGCACAGGGCGGAAGGTACTCAAGCCTCTATTCCATCAAAGGTTGAGTTATGGGAAAAGCTAGACAGATCATAGGCATCATATTCATAGCGCCTGTATTCATAGTGCTTGCGCTTGTGACGATGATAATAGGCGGGCTTCTTCATGTCCTGCATCTTGAGCGTGCGTCTGAGAAATCAGTGCACTTCATCCTTTCGATACTGATCGTATGGATATTCATATGGTTCGGCATAAGGCTGCACGTTACAGGAAAGGAGAACATCCCGTCATGGGGCGAGAGGGTGTGCTATGTCCCTAACCACCAGTCGATAATCGACATACCTGTGCTGTATGCTTCTGGTATGTGGTGCGGCCTTGTCGCGAAGAAGGAGCTTTTCAGCATCCCTGTCCTGCATGGGCTTCTTCGTGTCCTGAAATGCGTTGAGATTGACAGATCCAGCCTCCGCGAGAGCCTGAAGTCGATAATAGAGGGCTCTGACAGGATAAAGAAGGGCTATCCCATGGGGATATTCCCTGAGGGCACAAGAAGCAAGACTGGCGAGATCGCTGAGATGAAGGCCGGTGCTTTCAAGATGGCGACAAGAGCAAAGGCCAAGGTCGTTCCTGTAGCCATGAAGAATACCAGAATGGCATTCGAGGCTGCGGACAGCCTCCGTCCCGTGCATGTCTATGTGAAGATAATGCCTGCAATCGATACATCAGCAATGGATGAGGAAGAGATCAAGGACGTGCATAACGTTGTGGAGAAAGAGGTAAGGGGGGCATATGAATCCCTGCCCGGGCCATATGGTAGAGCTTGATATTTCTTTCTCATATCATACAGGGGAGGAGATTTTCTCCTCCTTTTCTCTTTCTGCAGAAGAGGGTGAGCATGTCCTTGTGCTGTCGCCTCCTGGAAGCGGCAAGACAACGCTGGCCCGCATACTCACCGGATCAATTCCCAAATACATAGAGGGAAGTCTTGGTGGATATTTCCGCATTGGCGGAAGGGATGTGCTTCCTATGGATATTCCTGAGCGGGTTGAGCTGGTAGGCCGCGCAAGCCAGAACAGTGATGAGATGCTGCTTTTCTCATCTGTTGAAGAGGAGATTTCATTCCCGCTGGAGAATCTTGGCCTTGCAGGAGAGGAGAGGGAACGGCGTATTTCCGATGCCCTTTCATTGTTCGGCCTTGAGAGATACAGGGATGTTTCCACATCTGAGCTTTCAGGAGGTGAGAAGCGTCGCCTCATGCTTGCAGTCCTATATGCTGTGGATCCTCTTGTATATATCCTTGATGAGTCTTTTGACGAGTTGTCGCCGTATTGGAGGAAACGGCTTGCTGAGCTTGTCCACAGCAATCCTCGGACTGTGATTGCGCTGGGCAGCCATGAGCTGGGGGAATATGATGCCGTATTTGACAGGGTCGTCATGATTGAAGGCAAGGCTTGCCGCAGTTATGTCCAGAGGCCTTTCCAGCCTTATTCCTTCCCTTCTTCCTCTGAGAGCGGACATATCCTTTCTGCCGAGTCCATTGCCGTTGAGCGTGAGCATAGGAGTTCCGGCAGTCTTCCTTCCTTTTCCCTGAGTGTTCCGTCATTCTTTCTTTCAGAGGGGGAATGTACGACGTTGATAGGAGAGAACGGGAGCGGGAAAAGCTCTTTCTCGAGAATCCTGTCGGGGTTGCTCAAGGAGAGAGCAGGGACGGTGAGGCTGGACGGAAATGTCATCATGCAGAAGGATAGGAGGCATGTTGTCGCATACCTGATGCAGAATCCGTATGAAGAACTTTTCCTGCCGACGGTATCTGATGAGCTTCATAGCACCGGTGCATCCGATGATGACATAGAGAGGGCCTTGGAAGTTTTCTCCCTTGACAGTGATGCCTATGTGCAGGAGATGTCATATGGAAAAGCGAAGATGCTGCAGGCAGCTGTGTTCTATCTCCTTGACCGCCCTTTCGCGATCTTCGATGAGCTCGACAGCGCTGTATCGTATGATGATTTTGCAAAAACCATTGCCGCATATCTTGGCAAGGGATGCGGGATACTTGTCATCACTCATGATATGAGGATTGCATCCATGCTTCCAGGGCGTAAGCTCAGGATAGAAGGAGGAGTGCTTCATGAATGTGAGTAGCTATGTATACGGAACATCTTTCTATCATAAGCTTGACATAAGGCCGAAACTATTCTTCACATTGCTTTTCTCGGTTATCTCATTTCTTGCGTCTTCGTGGCCTGGCCTCATCATTGTGTTCTTCCTGCCTGCTGTCATTATGGTTTTCTCTGTCGGCTGGCGGGAGTCATGGCGTTGCTATTCCAGGCTGGTTCCTCTTTTTGTGATGATTCTCCTTCTTTCACCGCTGCAGGACCGTGGAGGCGTTCCTCTTGCTGTCTTTAACGGCTTCGTGCTTGTGACAAGAGAGGGGGCCGGAAGCGTGCTGAGGATAATATCCAGGCTGGGAGGGATATCAGGGGCGCTGATGCTTCTGCTTCTTACGGAGCGCAATGAGGATATAATAAAGGGGCTCAGGGCTTGCCATCTGCCATATAATGCCGCGCTGTCTGCCTCGATGATCCTCCGTTTCATACCTTACCTTGGGCTTTTGTTCTCGGAGATAAGGGATTCGATGTCGCTCAGATTGAAGGAGGGCAGGAGAGGCTATCCGATATTGCCTTCGATCACAGCCCTTGCTGTTGCATCCATCAAGATGATCCCTGATACAGCCTCCGCCCTGGAGGAGCGTGGCTTTGGAAGGAGCGGAAAGATCGCCAGGGAGCCTCTGAAAAGGCCTAGATGCTATTTTATTCAATGGCTCATCGGTGCTATTATCCTGTTCAGCTTGTTTATTGTGGGGTAGTTTATGGCAGAGAAGAACAGAACCGCTTTACGTATCAGCCTCATTGCAATAATGACGGCTGTGGTCGCAGTATTCACGCTGGTTGTGAGGATACCGTCCCCGATCGGAGGATATATATCGCTCTGTGACGCCGCTGTTTCATTTGTCGCTTATGCGTTCGGCCCTGTGACTGGACTGATCGCAGGGGGCTTGGGAGCTGCATTCGCTGATCTTATAGGAGGCTATCCTCAGTGGGCCCTGATCTCGTTCATAGTCCATGGACTTGAGGCTTTCCTGATGGGGCTTGTGGTCAAGAAGGGCAATTCCTCGGTCCCTGTGCGCATAGTGGCTGCTTTGATAGCTGTCGTTATCGTCTCAGGTGGTTATCTTTGCTTGACAACGCTTTTCGGCCTTACTGTTTTCTCGGAGGCTGTGCTTGAGGTGCCAGGGAATATCGCACAGAGCGCTGTAGGTGCTGTGATTGGCCTTCTGCTTTATAGCGGGGTAAGGAAGGCTTATAGACAGCTTGATGCCCTCAGATGGTAGCTTAACAGCGTTTATCTCTGATAATATCAGTACCAGGAGGCGCTATGGCGATAAAGAACCATGACTCTGTGATTGTTCTGGACTTCGGAGCTCAGTACAGCCAGCTTATAGCAAGGCGTGTGAGGGAGTGCGGCGTGTACAGCCAGATTGTCCCTTATACGATAGCTGCTGATGAAGTAAGGAAGATAGCTCCTAAGGGGATCATATTCTCCGGTGGACCTTCTAGCGTGAAGACTCCGGGGTCTCCACGTCCTGATAAGGAGATATTCTCGCTTGGTATTCCGATCCTTGGCATATGCTATGGTCTTCAGGTCATGTCTGAGATGCTTGGTGGCAATGTCACATGTCCGGAGAAGAAGGAATATGGCCTCCAGAATATCGATATAGACGATAGGACATCCATGCTTCTGAAGGATGTGTCAGACCATAGCCAGGTATGGATGAGCCATGGTGACAGCGTTGACAGGATTCCTGCTGGGTTCCGTGTCACAGCCTCGACTCCTACGTGTCCTTATACAGTGGTTGAGAACGATGAGAAAAAGTTCTATGGAGTCCAGTTCCATCCTGAGGTTGTCCATTCAGAAGAGGGCATGAATATCATCCGCTCATTCGTGCTTGATATCGCCAAAGCCAGTCCGGACTGGAATATGGGATCATTCATAGATGATGCTGTTGAAGAAATCAGGCGCACTGTCGGCGACAGGCAGGTGCTGTGTGGCCTTTCGGGCGGTGTCGATTCATCTGTTGCCGCCCTCCTGATACACAAGGCTATTGGTGATCAGCTTGTATGTGTGTTCGTGAATAATGGGATGCTCAGGAAGAACGAGGCTGAGAATGTCATCAATCTTTTCACGAAGCATTTCAATATAAGGCTGAGATACGCAGATGCAGAGGACGCTTTCCTTGCTGCTCTAAAGGGCGTTACAGAGCCTGAGGCCAAGAGGAAGATCATAGGCAAGGTCTTTGTCGATACTTTCTATGACGAGGCTCGTCAGTGCGGGGATATTTCATTCCTTGCCCAAGGGACGTTGTATCCGGATGTGATTGAATCGAAGTCTCCGACAGGAGGGCCATCCTCCACGATAAAGTCCCATCATAACGTTGGCGGTTTGCCTGAGGATCTCAAATGGCAGCTGCTTGAGCCTCTTAAGGAACTCTTCAAGGATGAGGTACGGGCTCTTGGAAAGGAGCTTGGGCTCCCTGATGAGCTTGTATATCGCCATCCGTTCCCTGGCCCAGGCCTTGGCGTAAGGTGCATAGGCGAGGTTACGAAAGAACGCCTCGATACTCTCCGCGATGTCGATGCCATATTCATCGAGGAAATAAGGAAGGCAGGCCTTTATGATAAGATCTGGCAGGCTCTTGCTGATCTTCTTCCTGTAAAGAGCGTAGGCGTGCAGGGCGATGAGAGGACTTATAGGGAGGTCTGTACGCTCCGTGCGGTCACTTCCGAGGATGCGATGACAGCTGATTGGTTCAGGATGCCTTATGACGTCCTGCAGAGAGCAGCTGCGCGTATATGCAATGAAGTCAAAGGTGTGAACCGTGTACTCTATGACATCACATCTAAGCCACCTGCAACTATAGAGTGGGAATGATTGCATTTTATCTTTAATACGGGAAACCGTTGTAATACAATATCTTGTATTATGACGATTTTTTGTCAGTTATCACTATTATTTGGGACATGATGGAGGCTGTGAAACAGGTATAGCTATCAGATGGAGATTGAAAAGAAGAATTATACAGAGGGCTATGAGAGAGCAAAGCCATTCTTCTCTGTATATGTGCTGAGGACCGTTTCATCATCCATGCCTCCGGAAAAGGTATTATCATTGTGCAAGAAGAGATGGCACATACTATAACTACTTCTCCAATGAGGATTACTGCAATGTATTCTGCCTGAAAGAATATTACAGGATACTTCATACTCCTTGTCTTATTGATAATACATAATGAATTCGCTCTTGAAGATAAAGGGAAATGGCTGTTCAGTATGCGATGCTCTCTGCAAGGAGATTGTGAAGATAATAAAATGGTGGAGGACAATGGATCTGCACGAACACTAAAGGAAGCACCGAGGATCTCTTCAAGGTCCTCAATACTTCCCCTCCTTCAGGCTTTATTCCTGATTTTCAAAGTCACTGTGCTTAAATTTCAGTTGCACTCTTATAGTGCAATCAGTTCCTCAATTTTGCAAGTGACGAAAAAAGCTTGATACTAGCTGCATTCTTTTCATGAAACTATATTTTGTTTGCGGGTTTTCTTTTTGCATATATAATAAAAAGGAATAATTCATGGGGGTTTCAATGGCTATAATCAATTTTGTTGAATGGCGTGATGCCGATCCTTCAGTTTTTGCTTGGAGATATCCGGAAACGAATCTTTCAATGGGAACCCAGGTTATTGTCAATGAATCCCAGGAAGCTGTGTTTTTCTCTAAAGGTGAGATTGCAGACAGACTGGGACCAGGTCGCCATACGCTCTCTTCTGCCAATATCCCTGGCATATGTAAACTTTGGGGTATTCCATTCGGAGGCAAGAATCCTTTCACAGCAGAGCTTTGGTTTGTAAATAAGCGAGCTCCTTTGAATATTGATTGGCACTGTTCAAAGATGATGGTATCTGACAGTAGATTCTCCGTTGTGCCGCTTGTAGCTAGCGGACGTTATGGTCTGAGAATTGAGAATTCAGAGCGATTTCTTGCCGAACTTGTCGGAAACGTAGAACGCTTTACATCTCCTCAGATTACTGAGCATTTTTCTGGCATGATTGAGCAATATACCAAGAATGCGATTGTAAACTACATCTCTAATAATGGTGTTTCTGTAACTGAGATTACAGCCCGTCTTACAGAGATAGCTGATGCAGTAGGCAAGCAGATGACTCCTTTCTGGGCGAAATATGGGTTAGCAATCCCTGGCTTCTTCATCACAGATATAAGTATTGATGAATCAGATTCAGTTGGAAGAAAGGTACTGGAAGCTATCGCATCTTCATCTGCTCAGAATATCGCTGGATATACATGGCTGCAGGAGCAGACGATGAAGATTGCCAATAATGCAGTCACAGGCCCAGGCGGAGATATGGGAATCCTTGGCATGGCTATGCTGACAGGAGCTTTCGGTGGAGGCATGAACGGCTTTGGTTCCCAGATGATGCAAGTACCTGGACAGAATCAGATGCCACAGAATCAAGGAGGGTTTCAGCCCCCCAGACAACAGGGGCGAAAAGTAGTCTATTGTTCAAACTGCGGAAAGAGCTATCCAAGTACAAGCAAGTTCTGTCCAAACTGTGGTGACAAATATAATCCATGCCCTGTCTGCGGTGCTGACAACTCTGAAAATGCTAAGCGCTGTGTGAGCTGTGGCACAGCACTCGTAAATAAGAATGATGTTATGTCTGACTCTGGTTACATCTGCCCGTCATGCGGTGCTCCTGTAACACCTGGAACGAAGTTCTGTCCAAACTGTGGCAGTAAACTTTAAGGAAGTACATTATGAAAACGAAATCGTTGAGGATTTATATATCTCTGATTGCTTTGATCATTGTAGCAATCTATGTTCTTCTTTTTGTTGCTTTTGCTAAGACACCATATTCTTCTCAAAGTATCTTCTTCCTTGTCCTTATTCCATTTGAAATTGCAGTGAACTGGGCTTCTCTCTTCTTTACTGCTCGGTATAGGAATGATGAAGGTGTGATCACATCAATCATGCCAGTGCTTATTTCGCAGGTTCTCTATACAGTTCTTTCGCTTGTGATCGCATTCATTCTTGCTTTTTTCGGAGCATCTATGAAGACGCAGCTAGTAATCCAGGTTGCCATACTGCTCATCGGTGTAATCGGAATCATGATTGCATTCTTCAGTGCTTCTGCTTCTAAGGAGAGTACAAAGGTTCAAATGGAGAATCTGCAAAGCGTTAAGGATATCAGAGCACAATTCAGAAAGACTCTGGATGAGATGGAAGCTAAAGGGCTTGAGGGAGATAATTTCTCACTTCTTTCATCTCTCTATGATGATTATGCACATATTGCACCGTGTAATAAAGCAGAAGCAGCCGCACTCGATAAGCAGATTGCTGAGACGTTGACTGAAATATCGTCCCGCAAGGCAAGTGAGTGTGATGGCAGTATTTCTATGTTGCGTTTTCTTGTTAAACGTCGCTTGAGCATCAGAAGCTGAGATATAGGGGAGGTTATGAAATGCAAGGTAAGCTGTATCAGGACTCATCGAGCATATATGAGGACGAGGCAAGGATCCTTTTTGATTATTTTTCGCAGGCTGCTGATCGGATCATTGAGGAAGAGAATAAAGCAACGGCAAGGATTGAAGAGGCAAAGGACAGCCTGAACCGAGCGTTTCAGGATGGAAAAAAGAAGAAGATACGCAATATAATATTGTTTATTTTTGCACTTATTGGAGCTGCTTCTCTTTTCTATATCGGGGAGGCGAAGCCGTCATATATAGTTGCGGGCCTAGCTGTCATCTTCTTTTTCATGTTACTTTCGTCGATTTTCTCATCTAAGGCGAAAATAGCTGAAAAGAAAGCGAAAGTGAAAGAAAGCGAAGAGGCGTTCTCAGCAATCAGGCGGAACTATCGTGTTGATAAGCTTGGTGTTGCATATGTGCCAGTTGCCAAGAAGATACCGTTTGGCAGCCAGAGCATAACTGTAGATCTGAGTGGGGCTGTGCAAGATGAGAATTTCGAGCTTATTTCCATCAACGAGCCGGATAAATTCGAGAACGATGTGAACGCATTCAAGAAAACACTCTCATCCGTGCCTCTTGTTGAGGGCTCTAGAATTGCAAGCAATGTCGATACTGCTGATTTCTCTCCTTCTATGCAGGAAGTTCCTATCTATGATTATCTATCATCTATAAGCAATGGAATCGGTACTATAGAAACAGACCTGAAGAATGTCGATAAGAAATCCGTATCGATTCCTGTTATCGTACCAGGCTCTGAGACGATGGACTTCCTTAGCAAATGCGGAACCACGGAGCCTGAGGATTATCCTGTTGTCAATGTTTTCGATTCAAGCTCTGTTGAACCTAAGCTGAGCGTGCTTCTCGATATTTACAACCAGAGAAAAAATACAAGCACAGGCGATGAGAAAGCTTTGGAGAATCTTATCTCGTTGATTGGTATATCTGCACAGACAATAGTTGGGTCCAAGATGAACTGCTCTGCAGCAATTCTCGAGTACAATAATGGTATATTCGCTAATGTTTTGAAGAGTCCTTATCGCAATTACAGCCCTAAGCTTGAAGCTGAGACGATAGAGGAGATCAAGTCAATGAACTTCAATTTTGGCGATATGGCTGAGACATATAGGCCATTCAAGTTCAAGGAAAGCTCATTGATGAAGTTCGATCTCTATTCTGGTTCTTGGATTGATGAGACAGGAGGAAGAACATCGATGCCTTTCGGCTTGCACCAGATTCAGGAAGAGATCTTCATGCCTATCGTCAATAATCTAATGGAAGAGAATAGAATCGAGAGGCGCAAGATCTACGAGCGTATCCAGACACAGAAGCTGGAGTATCTGAACAAATGGCATACAGAGACACAAGATTTCTATGGCCGTAACAGAGATACATCTGATACGCTTAAGAGTAATATAATTGAAGCACTTTCTTCTTATAATTCATCCTATGCGACATGGAAAGCTATCAAGGATACTATCAGCAAGATGGATGAGCAGCAGAGCCTTCTTGGTGGTAAGATTGAGAACGACAGTACAACGGCCTCTTCTATGATAATTGCTGCGGAGCAGGCCAATAATAACTTCAAAGCGCTTGAAGAAGAATTCGATGCTTATATGGAAAGATTGCAGGATGATATCGACGAGAAGGCAGATAAGTTCGGTAGGGTAACTTATTATGAAGCGTATCTCTATGCTGCTGAGGCACAGAAAGCCGCAGTTGCTGCTGGAAATGTATCTTCGTTTGATTCCAGAAAGCTTAAACTGGCAAAAGCCAGTCCTTATCTTGCAGAGTATGGAACGCTTCCACCTCAGCCAAGTGTTGACGATGAAGTTTATGAAATCATGGATAAGAATCTTGCATCTGAGGCATCCGACCTTCTTAATAAGCTTCATGAGGATGAAAGCAATGAAAGCGAAAATGTCGAAACAATAATGTTCACTGATGAAGATGGAAATAGCGGAGCATACGATGCTCTAGATTCCGACAAGGAGTGATTATGGCAAGTTTCACTGTTGATATAGGAACTGAACCCCTTGCTGAGCATGTTGATGTGATGACTTCATCAGTCCGTCAGGTTTCCTCATCTGTAGACACGATGTCCAATCGCCTTGTCGCAGCAGAGCAGATGGCAGCAGAGCGTGTTAGTATGAATGTCACTTATGGCTTTTACATGCTTACTCGCAATCAATTCATGCAGAAGGCTATAGCGCTGGAAAACGATGTTCTTATGACATTCTCAAAAATCCAGACTTATTCGGAGAATCTTAAAGAGATAAAAAGACGTATGGAGAAGGATTATGCTAATATATCGCGTCAGTATCTCAAGATCTTCTCGAATATCGACGAAGCATTGAAGAACTCGATACGCGAGCTTGACCAGGGCCTTGTCGAGGTGGCTGTCGATGGAAGGCAAAAGCTAACGGAGAGACGGTTGGAGAACTCAGTCAAAGTCATAGCTTATCCTGATGACATCCTTATGCTTTCGCAGACGATGGTGTCTGGAAAGCTCAAGAAAGAGGCTGAGGTTCTTCTTTCTCATCTTTTTGCGCTTGTTGAAGCCCAGAAAAAGTTAGGTGGCAAGATGCAGGGAAGTCTCTCTTCAGAACAGATAGAGAACGATGAAACACTCTACTTCCCTGTTGTAATGATAGAGACAGAAAATCAGGATGAGGAAGGTAGCTATGTGTTGGAAATCAGGATGCCTAATTTCCCTGAAGCGATATCTACGCAGAGCGGCAGTGTCTATTCCCGTGTTGTAGAGCTTAAGGATGATGATATCTGGCAAAAAGGCAATAAGGCGAAGATGACATTGGTGAGAAGCGAATTCAATAAGCTTCTTTCATCACTTGATCCGCGTAAGAAAGAAATCATGCAGACTCTTTTTGAGTCTTCTGAATGGAAGGAGCTGAGAAAGGAATGAGCTACTCTAGAACATTTCATGGCAGTGTCAGCTTATCTGTCCATTACTCCTATCCAGCGAGTGAGCATGGGGGGAGCGGATCGAAGACTGTCACAGAGCCTATTACTATCACAGTAGTAGTCGATGATGCGCCATTCATACGTTCGGCTGCTGTTTGTACAGAGAGTATCGATGACGTGGCTTCAAGCCTTATCGAGGCGGCTAATCGCAATGAGAGCGCGAAGATTACTACTGCCGAAAAAATCAGCAGCAGTGTCATCAATGGCTTCTATAACTACACTAAAGCGGATTTTTCCCAGAAAATGGTGGAGCTTGAGAATGAAGTTTCCGCAGCAGGCCCGAAGCTTCTGACTTACTTCGACCAGCTGAAAAGTATCAAGGAGAGGATGGAGAATGACTTCAATATGATAAAAAAACGCTATGTTGATATCTTCTCTTCCCTTGATGATGAGCTATATCGGGAAGTCTATAGGCTGTACAGCCCTTGTTTCGATCTTATCGATGACTGCTTCAATAAGCTGATTGTCTCAAGCAGCCTTTCATCTCTCTCTGAAGTCCTTGGATACAACGAGCTGACAGTGACTGAGAATGCTTTGCTGCTTTCATTCCTAAAGTTGAAGCTTTCAGGTGTGATGAAGTTACTTTCAAGGATAGCTGAAAACATAAAGCATCTGGATTCTGTTATCTCCGCTGTTTGCGAGAAAAAAAGTGCTGATGATACCATAACGCTTTATGTCCCTGCTATTTTCTTCCAGCGTGAAATGTTGACCGGTGGGAATTCTGAGATAGTCACATATGCACCATCCATCGCTTCGGATGAAGCACAGAAGAAAATCATGGAGAGTGTCCAGCTCTCAGCTTCTTCGTTCCAGGCAAAACCTCGCGAGATGGATCTTGTTGAAATGAAATTCCAGGAGATGATGGCTGGTATGGAAAGTGCTGAGAAGCGAAAGAAGATGATGGCTCTATGGCAGTCTTACAAAGGAGGTAATTGATGATTTCAGAGAAGAATATGGAAGAAATAAGAGTAGATAGCAAGGATCTGATCCTGAAAGACAATAAAGTAAGCTCAGGTATTATCCCGCAGACATCTGCGCAGCTCAAACGTTCCATTGTCATTGAAGGCAATGTTGATATTCTTGGCGCTGTTTATGGAGAGAAGGTTCTTGTCCACGATGGGCCATGCTCTTTCCATCGCTCTGTCTTCGGAAAAGAAGAGCTTGTCATCGATCCGACTAGCAAAGGTTCAATCATCTTCCATGAATCAGCTGGATCGAATCATGTTGTTTCTTCTGCTTCTCTTTCAGGAGAAGTCATATTTGCTTCGGATATCAATGCAAAGAGAGTAACTCTACGCAATGCGTTTGTCGGAGGTTGTGTATATGCTGATGAGATCAAGCTAGATAACTCTGTTGTAATCGGTGGTGCTTTTGCTTCCAAGAAGCTTGAGATAAATCATTCTGTCATAGGTACTTTCAACAGTCAGGAAGTCGTACTTGAGGGGAGGAATTATCTAATTTACCCATCGGCTTTCAGCGTGGAACCTATCAAAGCGAGTTCAGATGCTTCACTTTGCAATATTACACTGGCAGATCTGATGGATCTCTACAAGTGCGATAGCGAGAAGGAGCATACTGGTCTTATCGAGATTGATATCAGGAATAACGGACAGAAAGCGAATCTGAAAGCAGACGATGGTACGATGCTGCTTGTGCATACTTATTCAGTAGCAGGCAAAGTGCTTGTTGCTGACATGCAAGACTTTGAGAAGCTTCAGAATCATTTCATAATCAATGCAGCTTCACTCTCTTCACAACTGATGAGAGATTATGATGTGACAGATTCGAATGGGAATTCAATACCGTTGGAGATTGGAAGAATCCGCAAGTTCTTTTTCGATATTCTCGATGGTAGGGTAGTAATCAGGGAAATCGATGGCAATATCGATTTTGAAGAACTGAAAGCGAAATACAACAATTAACAAATATGATACAGCTTAGGTATATTCATATCTGAGCTGTATTTATTAGCAATTCCTAGTTTACTCAGCTGGTACTTTCACTTTCTCCGGTGATTTATCTAAGTGTTCTTCATCTTCAGTTCCGGTACCAAGAAAGTGTAGCTTTACATGGATGTAATCAGCCATCTCCTTTAATAATTGTGCGCAGAGAAGCTTGAACTCATTGTCATCATTTTTCTACAGCTTCGTTCATGACAACAGGAATGTTTTTCCTTTGCATTCCTTTTCTGGGATTGGATAGAGTCCGGCAAATTCCATCTCACGTTGAAGAAGATAGATGCGGTATATGTGGCAAATCCGCAGAAGTCTGGCCAATATTTATGCGATTTACTCTATCCTGCACTTTTATCAGCGTGATTTCTTTGAGATGAAAGATGGATATAGGCTTTTTGAAGGGTACGACTACATGAAGTTGTTCAATTTCTATCGTAGCCTTTACTGTGGAAGCAAATTGCAGAATCACGCATTGAACTCTCGTGTGAATGGAGAGTTCCACAATAAATTCGGGAATGCTGTCAATGATCTTATAATCAACAATAATGGAAAATATCTTATCCATATAGATTACATCTATGTCGATGAGCATGATATCAGCAGGGTCTCCTGTAAGATCATCGAAAAATATATAGAGCTTCTTCAGGAAAAAGACCATGTCCTTATCAGCATTCTGGAAGGATTGAGGAATCTGGCAGATTATACAGAGAAAAGAATACGGCTTAAGGCATTGCTCACAGAAGATACAGAAGCT
>CASFMA010000027.1 GCA_949295675.1 uncultured Spirochaetales bacterium
GGCGTCCGCCTGGAAGTGCTGTATCGCTATGTCCTTCATCTTCTCGACAGAACCTATGAGTGGCCTGAGTCCATCCAGGAATGAGGCGAATGAACGGCCGCTGGCCTCAAAAGATTCCCCCAGTGTCCATATGTATGAGAAATGCTCCTCGTACACAGAAAGCTCAGGAGAAGACATCAGATATGCGTGATATCCACCTTCATAGTAAAGGACATCCAGTATGTGCGTGATGCTCTCGCGCCCTATCATCGCCCTGGCCTTTGAATACAATGAGCATAGAGCCTTATACGAAGCATCATCACAAGGATCGATGAACTGCACGTCAGGAGAGAAAGCCGGCACATCAAGCGATGAAAGCATCAGAAGCCCTGCATCTGATATCCTCGCGAAAGGCGAGCGCAGAAGAGCTATATAGGCAAAACGGTCATCTGGATAGATGAGAAGCTGCAGGAACGAATACAGATCTGACGCTACCCCATCGAGTGTCGTGGATGCGCTCTCCGTGACTGTATACGGAATCCCCTTTATCCTGAACGCCCTCTCGAATGGCATCTGGGATTTAGTCGTCTGGATCAGCACCGCGATATCGCTATAGGAGGGGCGGACAAGCGAGCCACCGCGAAGGATAGGATAGCCGTCACCCCGCACCATCTCATTGATAAGATCTGCGACATGAAGGGCCTCTGCAAGCGCAGGCTCAGCGTCATCATCATCCCTCACCGCGTCAGACGGATACAGGGAGAGCTCCATCCTTGATGATGGGTTATCCTTCCCTCCCGGCACAATCGGAGAGAAATCTGCCTCATATGAGGATGAGTCCGTACCTGTGAAGTCCGCAATAAGCTGTTCCTCGCGAAGCGCGTCGCAATCTGCCCCATCTGATGAGAAGACATCCGGGAAGATATCATTGAAGCGAGATAGAAGCGTCCTTGATGACCTGAAGTTGATTGATAGCGAAAGCACATTCCCGCCGATCCTGGAGATATCATTGCGGAGAGATCTGAAGACAGATACATCCGCGCCCCTGAAATAGTAGATTGACTGCTTGTCATCGCCTACGAAGAAAAGCTTATCAGGATCTGTATCCTCGATATCAGGTATCCCATCACCATCCAAGTCAAGACGTTCTGACAGGAGATAGAGCATGTCACGCTGCGATGCGTTATTGTCCTGGAACTCATCTATCATTATGTACTTGTATTTCTTCTTGTAATAGGAGCGCACATCCTTGTTTGCTATGAGTATCGCTTTCGCAAGGGCCTCCGTATCTTTGTATGAGAGGACACCTCTCTTTCTCTTCCCTGACTCAATCCGCGATATGAAAGCCTCTGCAAGTTTCGAGAAATCCTTCAGGACAGAAGACATTCCATCAAGATCACCAAGCTCCTGAAGCAGCCCAAGTACAGGTCTGTAAGCCTCCTTTACAAAGCTGGAGATCTCCCTGTTGCGGGTGCGCCTGAGGTTTATCTGCGGCATCGCGCTGTAGTCACCGCTATAGTAAGCATCGGCAGCTGCCCTTATCTCATCAGAAAGAGGAGACGGGTTCCTGCTGTCGATCTCCAAAAGGTCGCTTATCACGCTATCTGCCCTCTCTGCAACACTTTGCCTTATTGATAAGGAGAGCTTATCAAATGATGAGGCATTATCCTCCGCATTGAATGATGTGAGGATATCCGCATGGCCAAGCGCGACTGAGGAGAAGATCGCCTTCAAAGTCTCAGGGCTGTACTCAGCGGCAAGCGACATGAATGACTCTTTGTATCCATCATCCTCCGCCAGCTCATCAAAGACAGCGGAGACCATGTCAGCAGCATCATTTTCATCCAGGGAGCCGAAGTCACGCGTAAGTCCGTAACGCAGGCAGTCCGTGCGCGCGATCTCGCTCCAGAAAGAGTCCATCGTAGATATCCTGGCCTGGGGGAAATGGAGCGAAAGTTCCTCATCGGCACCTGCCGCGGAAAGCATTGAATGGATGCGTTCATACATCTCGCCTGCAGCCTTCTTGGTGAAAGTGAGCGTCAGGATCTCGTCAGAGTGCGCCTTGCCCTGCAATACCAGGCGCAGGAACCTGAGGGAGAGGACCATTGTCTTGCCTGAGCCTGCCCCCGCTGATACGACAGTAGATCTGTCAGAGCAGACTGCCTTGAGCTGTTCGTCAGAAAGCTTCCTGCCGCTATTGCCAAGAAATTCCTCGAATGTCATCTGACAACGAACCTCCTTCTGCAGATCTGGCGATAGGCACATCCCTCGCAGTTCTCATCTGAGGATATGGCATGCCAGTCACCTGATGCTATGCCCTGTGCCGCACTTCTCAGATCAGCCAGCACATCGGCATCGGAGAGAGTGAAAGGCAGCTCCCCTATATTGCCATCACGAAGCGTGACAAAATACGAATGGCTGACGGCCTTCCCGTATCTCTTCTCGACAAGCAGCTTGTATATGTACATCTGGAAGCTCTGGCGCTCAAGGCCTTTCCTGTCAAAGCTGCTGCGGCTCTTATAGTCGAATACTATGAAGCTCTCCCCATCCAGCGCTCTTGCAAGCCTGTCGATCTTCCCGCTCAACGCAAAGCCTTCCTCGCTGAAATCCCCATCGACCCAGATCTCAAGCCCGTCATCGACAGGGATCGAGATGGAATCCATGCCGCGGCTTATGGCTATGAGGTTATCAAGATAGACAGAACGGAGGTTAGCTATTATGAGATCGGTGGCCCTTGGGGAGAAAGGCTGGAGCCCGTCTCCGTTCTTCCATCCTTCCATCTCATCCTCAAACAGCCTTGGGATATCCTTCTCCGGATCAGAGCCTTCGCCTCTGTAGTAACGTTCCAGGATCCTGTGAAGCCTTGTGCCCATCTCCGCTGTATCGAGCGCAGCAGGCGTGAACGACTGAACCTTATCCAGCCCGAACACATATTTAAGCGCATATACGAACGGGCATTGGACATATGCGTTATAAGATGAGAATGAGAGGCGGAGGGTGCCCTCTGTCCCATGTCCCCTCTTGTCATATGTGAAGTCATCCATGCTGCTGATCTTCCTGAGGGAGGAACTAGCCGCCCTCTCATAGCCTGCACGCTGGAGGGGATAGATCCTTGCAGCCTCGGCATGGCTCCGCTCAGCCCTCCATGAATCAATGCCGGACATGCAGTCCTCTGCCTTCACGTAAGGGAGCGGGAGGGCAAATCCCGCATATGTCTGTGATGCAGCGGAGAGATACAGGTTATCAGAGAAGAGAAAGTAGCTTCCAAGGATGCTGCTGCTTATCTCATCATCACGCCTCTCGACCGCTATCTCGTAATCAGAAAGGAACCTGGCCTTCCTCACCCTCACTGAACTCTCTTCATTGTTCAGGGCTATTATGAACCTGTGGCGCGCGGGGATCGCCGCATCCTGGGTATATGGATAAATCCTTACTCCACCGCTCTTCTTCCTCGGAACATACCTGGTCCCTTCAAGATATGATATGAAGAGAGGGAACAGCGGCTTGGAAAGCCTGTATCCCGCAGCCTCTGCCCTTCCGGCAGCACGCAGAAAACCTTCAAGCTCATACATCGCGAATGAGTAAACATCAGCATCATCCTCATTCCCGTTGAACTCCTCCTGGACAAGAAGCCCTGCCATAAGCGCATGTATATGCTGAAGTATCTTCCTGCTGTCTGTCTCACCCATCAGCTTGTCCAGAGTGAAGCGCAGTGTCCTGTACCAGTCGCCACCCTGGGATGATGGGACCCTTATATACCGGTCCTTGTCGAACGATGGCGCAGATGTTATCGAAGAGGAGATAGAGAACTCGATAAACCTCAGAAGCCCTTCATGGTCCCGGAATGGAATCGCAGGGTTGAGGAAGAACGCCTTCAGCGAGTCAAGGGAGTAAGAGGAGCTGTAGATATCGGAAAGCGACATGAGGAACGCCCCGGAAGCGGAAGAGAGCGGGGATCTTCCAGACACGAACTCCACAGGTATGCCGAAAAGATATGCTTCCTGCTCAAGATATGGGCGGAGACGGTCCTCAGCAGCTGTCGCTATGACTATATCAGAGTATGGCACGCCTTTGTCCAGAAGGTCCCTGATAGAGCAGAAGAGCGCCCTTATCTCTTCCTTCTCGCTTCCGAACTTCCTGAGTCTCAGGTCCGTACAATGGGCATCATCTATAATGCGTATCCTTGGATTGTCCTTCAGCGCTGATGCTATACGCTCTTCCTTCGGGAATGCCGATGGCATTATAAGAGCGTAATCTGTATCGAATTCCGGTATGGCAATATCTTCAAATGATGGCTCATACAGGCCAAGCCTGTCCATGAATGCAGCATATTCACGCTTTATGAGCTGCAGATCGTGTTCAGCATGCTTGCTGCGCTTCTCCACGGACATGGCATCTGGCAGATTCTGGAGCATTGACTTTATATATGGTGCCATGCGCTCCTTGACCTCTGGATATGAAGAAGATGCGAAGTACCTGAAGCTATCTGCAAGGTTCTCAGCCGCGTAGTTCGAGAACAAGATCCGGTCGATCTCAGACGCGCTATCAAGCGATGATATGCCTGGGAAGAAAGCAGATGCGAAAGTGTCGAAGGCTATTGCGGAGGATGCTTTCAGCCCCTTCTTCCTCTCGATGACATAACGAACGGCAAAGCCACGCGCGCTCTCCTCAGTCGGGAATACAAGCACGCATCCTTTTTCCGCTAGATCAAACAGGTCGCTGAGACTGGTCATGACAATAATATATCCGATAATACATATGTTTTCCCATCCTTTCGTTTATGATAACCTTGTCTCCATGGAAAATGAGAAGAAAGGATACAGTCCCAATACCTTCAGCCCTGTCGCGGGAGTGCTTGTCCTTCTGCTTTCCTTCGTGCTTTGGATGAACTTCGGCACGCTCTTTGCAGCACTCTTCTACGCATGGCCAGGGTCCAAGGCAGGCTTGCTGACAGATATCCGCGGATACATAGCGATACATATCCCATTCTGCCTGATGTTCATCGGCCTGCTCTTCGGCTCAAATGCCCTGCTGAAGACAAGGCTCAGGGACCTTGCAGGCTCTCCGAAAGGATTCAGGATACGCTACGCAGCCGAAGCCGGTGTGATCTACATGATATTCTCATCCATCCTGACGCTGATCCACATCAGTCATGTATCTGTGAATGACGCCTCCCTGCAGGACCGGATCATATTCATACTGCCGGTGCTTCTCCTGACACCGCTGCAGACTGTATCGGAAGAGATATTCTTCCGTGCGCTTCCTGCAAGGATCGTATATAGGGACAAGCTGCCGGAAACAGCGCTGAAAGCACTTCCATACGCCGTGATCTGCGGGTTCCTTTTTCTTCTTCCACACCTGTGGAATCCTGAGATACAGAACTCGCAGCAGATGCTGCTGCCGATGCTCTACTACTTCCTGTGGGGAGCTATGGCTGCATTCCTATCCGTTGCCACTGGTGGATTCGAGGCAAGCATCGCCATGCACACGGCAAACAATCTGTACATAGCACTGGTTGCAAACTACCCAGGATCAGCGATGCCCACAGAGGCACTGCTTATAGACAGCGCGGCAGATTCCGCCGGATCGGCAGCCATAGCCGCTGTCGTGGTATTCATCATAATATATTCATACTCGCTCTGGCGAGGATATGTTCTGGAAGGATTCAGATGGCAAGGAAGAAAGGAAAGAAGCTGAAGGCTATAAAGAGGACGATCATCACGATACTCGTCCTTCTCGTCATTTTCATAATACTCTCGATCATAACTCCGTCCCAGGCGGAGCTGGAAGGGAACGGGATCTCGGCAGATGGCACGATCGAGGGCCTGGAGCTGCCTTCCCCTGTTCCCGGAGAGCAGATAATAACGCATACAGGCTATACTCTTTCATATAATGAGGAATATGAGCTTCCATCATATGTGGCATATGAGCTGACAAAGGCGGAAGTGCTTGGCGGAGGTGACAGAGAGGACGCATTCAGGGAGGATCCTGATGTGCGCACAGGCTCTGCGGAGCTTTCTGACTACAGGGGAAGCGGGTTTGACCGCGGGCATATGGCACCGGCTGCAGACTTCAAATGGTCAGCTGAAGCCATGAGCGATACATTCTTCCTCTCGAACATGGCCCCTCAGGATCCATCATTCAACAGAGGCATATGGGCAGACCTTGAGGCTGTGGTCAGGACAATGGCCTATGAAAATGAAAGCATATACATAGTCACAGGCCCGGTCCTGACAGATGGGCCTTATGAGACCATAGGAGACAATGAGGTCGCTGTCCCGAAGCGCTTCTACAAGGTAGTGCTTGACTACACCGATCCAGACATAAAGGCGATAGGATTCGTACTTCCGAACGAAGGTTCTGACAAGGCGCTTCAAAGCTTTGCGATGAGCGTCGACGACGTCGAGGAGATAACCGGGCTGGATTTCTACCCAAGGCTTCCGGATGATGCAGAAGCGATGATAGAGTCATCATTCGACACATCTGACTGGTCGTTCAATCAGTTCACTCCCACGGGTGAGAGCGCCGATGTTGATTATGTTGCCCCGAAGGAGAACCTGGCGGACAAGGTATTCGATACCATGCTCCGCATGTTCGTATCGCTCAAGACAGATATATTCGAGCTGATCGGTCTGGACAAGATCGAGAGCCTGATGGGGATATTCTCATGAAAGCAGCAACTGTATCGGTGATAGGACGCCCTTCAGCGGGGAAATCAACAATAGTGAATACAATCACGGGGATGAAGGTTTCCATAACAAGCCCCACCCCGCAGACCACACGGAACAAGATAAGGGGGATATATACAGACCAGCGTGGGCAGCTTATCTTCACAGACACCCCCGGATACCATATCTCTGACAAGGAGATAAACAGGCGCATGCAGGATGTCACAGTCTCATCACTATCAGACTCAGACATGATCCTGTACATGCTTGACGGGACAAGGGCGCCAGGAAAGGAAGAAGAGACAATAGCCGAGCTTGTGAAGAAGGCAGGAGTCCCTGTCGTTGCGGTAGTGAACAAGGCGGACATACTCTCTGCAGAGCAGACCGATGAGGCAAAGGCATTCCTCCGCTCACACTTCCCCGATTCAGCGGTGCTGTCTGCATCAGCCTCAAAGGACGAGGGAATCGACGAGGTCCTGATAGAGCTGTTCAAGCTTGCCCCTGAAGGGGATATGCTCTACGACGAGGACACATACACAGACCAGGATCTGGAATTCAGGCTATCGGAGATAATAAGGGAGAAGACAATATCTACGCTTTCCGATGAGATGCCGCATGTCATCTATGTGGAGATAGAGGACATGGAATACAGCGAAGAACGCAGGGAAGTCTGGGTACGTGCCGTGATAAACGTCGAAAGGGATGGCCAGAAGGGCATGATCGTAGGCAAAGGCGGGAGCAATATAAGGAGAATAAGGAAGGAGTCGTTCGCAGAGATCAGGAGGATCTTCCCCGGCTCGAAGCTCAACCTCGACCTCAGGGTCAAGGCCGATCCAAAATGGAGGACATCCGGGAAGGTCCTTTCCCGGATATTCCGCTGATTACGCGAACTGGCTGTTATAAAGCTCATAGTAGAAGCCACCCTGTGCTATAAGCTCATCGTGGCTTCCGCTCTCAATCACGTCGCCATCCTTCATCACAAGGATCATATCGGCATTCTTTATCGTCGAAAGCCTGTGCGCGACTATGAATGATGTACGTCCTTCCATAAGGGTAGCAAATGCGTCCTGTATGAGAAGCTCCGTACGCGTGTCAATTGAAGATGTTGCCTCGTCAAGGATAAGCATATCAGGATCTGAGATCATCACGCGCGCTATGGAGATCAGCTGTCTCTGCCCTTCCGAGATGCCGTCGCTCTCATCGCTTATAATCTCATCGTATCCAGAGGGAAGCGATGCTATGAAATTATCTATATGGCAAAGAGCCGCAGCCCGCCTGACCTCATCAAGCGTGGCATCAGGCCTGGCAAGCGCTATATTCTCCCGGACCGTCCCCCTCTTGATCCATGTATCCTGAAGCACCATGCCATATCGTCTCCTGACCGACGTGCGCCTGAACCCTGAGATATCATCACCATCGATTGATATATACCCATCATCAGGCTCATAGAATCTCATGAGCAGATTTATGAGGGTTGTCTTGCCGCATCCTGTCGGGCCCACGATCGCGATCCTCATGCCTCTGGCTGCATTGAAGGAAAGCCCTCTGATAAGAGGCCTGTCCTTAGTATAGGAGAAAGACACATTATGGAACGAGACATTGCCATCAGCAGATGAGAGGGAAGGAAGCCCTGGCTCATCCCTTTCCTCAGCCTCGTCAAGAAGCGAGAAGATACGCGCAGCTGACGCTATGGCATTCTGCAGCTCGGTCACGACTCCTGATATCTCATTGAAAGGCTTCGTGTACTGTGACGCATAGGTCAGGATTGATGAAAGCCCTCCTATGCTCATCAAGCCATAGATTGCTGATATTCCTCCTGAAAGCGCAACGCCCATATATACCAGGCTGTTCACGAAACGCGTCACAGGATTCGTAAGGGACGAATAGAAGACAGCGGAAAGCGAGACCTCCGCGAATCTATGGTTTATGCTGTCAAACCTCTTCTGGTTCTCTTCTTCCATCGAATAAGCTGATACGACAGATGCTCCCGAGACCATCTCATCTATGAAGGATGTCTGCTCACCCTTAACCTCGCTCTGCCTGTAGAAAAGATTGAATGTGCGCTTTGCTATGAATGATGCCGTGAACAGCGACAGCGGCGTAACAAGCACGACGATCAGCGTCACTATCCAGCTCACGGACAGCATGCAGATCAATGTCCCGAGGATTGTTATGACACCAGTGAACAGCTGCGTGAAACCCATCAGAAGCCCGTCTGCGACCTGATCCACGTCATTCACCATGCGCGATATGACATCACCATGCGGATGCGAGTCAATATATGAAAGGGGCAGCCTCCTCATCTTTGCGAAGATATCACGCCTGATATCACGGGAAATCGAGAAAGTCATCTTGTTGTTGAAGAGGCCCTGCATGAACTGGAAGAGCGCTGTGGCCGCGGCAGAGAGCGCCATAAGCGATACGTAGCGAATGAATGGCCCCCATTCCCCCTGGCTTATCGCATCGACAGCACGCCCTGTAAGCAAAGGGAACACAAGCATGGCAAGCACTGAGAAGAGCGCAGCAAGCACTGAAAGAGAGAGCTGCAGCCTGCAGTTGCGTATATATGAGAACATCCTCTTCAATGTCTTCCGGTACTCAGCTGATGCTCTCATCTATGCCTCCGTACTGGGATGAGTATATCTCACGGTATATCGGGCATGACGAGAGAAGCTCATCATGGCTGCCGATACCGGCTATACGTCCCTTATCCATTACTATCACGCGGTCCATTGACATCATGGCACCTGTGCGCTGTGACACGAGAAGCACTGTCCTCTCTCCCGAAAGCACGGCGTGGCGCACCTTTGACTCTGTCTTGAAGTCCAGTGCAGAGAAACTGTCATCAAGTATGAGGATGGGTGCATCCTTCACAAGCGCGCGGGCTATGGCAAGACGCTGCCTCTGGCCTCCTGACAGGTTCTTTCCCCCAGCACTGACACGGCTGTCAAGCTGCCCATCCTTATCAAGGGCAAACGAAAGGGCGTCAGATTCTTCCAAAGCCTTCATCATCATGGCTTCATCAGCATCTTTCCTGCCCCATAGCAGATTGCTCCTGATCGTTCCGGAAAAGAGCCTTGTCTTCTGGGGCACATAAGCTATCACAGAACGCAGGGCGCTGCGCTTCCATTTCCTGACATCGATCCCGAACACAGAGACAGAGCCTTCCGTAACATCATAGAACCGCGGGATGAGATTTATAAGCGATGTCTTGCCAGAGCCTGTCCCACCTATTATGCCGATCTTCTCGCCCTTGCGTATCGACACTGTTATATCGGACAGCGATGGCTCGCCTCCTTCCCTGTACGTGAGAGAGACGGACGAGAAAGAGATCGCGTCCTCTGTATCAAGGCCTTCCTCTGCCCCGTCCTCTGCATCGCTCATCGATGGCTGTATGGTGAATATGGCCTCGATGCGCCTCCCTGAAGCTATTGCCCTTGTCATCGTGACGATGAGATTCGCGAACTTCACAAGCTCCACGAGTATCTGGTTCATGTAGTTGACGAGGGCAACGATAGCGCCAATCTCTATAAGGGATGCCTCATATCGCTCCCTTCCGCCATAGATAAGCGCTATGATAGCAAGGTTTATGACAACATAGGTCAATGGATTGAGAAGAGCTGAGACCCGGCCTGACCTGAGCTGGAGATCATTCAGGGATGCAAGATCACCATTGAAACGTCTCTCCTCATCTTCCTCCTTGCCGAAAGCGCGAAGCACCCTTACTCCTGTAAGGTTCTCGCGTGTCCTTGAAAGGATGCTGTCAAGCGCACCCTGGACCTTGCGGTACATGGGGATAGTGAAGCTCATGATGGCAGCGACGATGACAGAAAGGACAGGGATGACGACCACGAATATCCAGCTGAGGTGTGAATCGACTGTAAATGCCGCTATGGCCGCCCCGATGACCACAAACGGAGAACGGAGGAAGAGGCGGAGGAACATGTTGATCCCATTCTGCACCAGGACAGAATCACTTGTGAGCCTTGTAATCAGCGTGTTCGTGCCAAGCCTGTCCCTGTCGATCTCTGAAAGCGATGCTATATGCGCATATAGAGCGCTCTTCATCTTTTCGGCAAATCCCGTCGCAGCACGCGCCGCGAAGTACTGGGCCGTCACAGACACGAGAAGCCCTGTCACGCCAAGCAGCACAAGAAGCAGCGCCATCCTGACGATATAGCCTGGATCATTGCCGCCTATGCCGCGGTCGATGAGAGATGCGACTACAATCGGGACAAAAAGCTCAAGCACCGCCTCCGAAAGCTTGAAAAGCGGTGCCAGCACTGCATCTCTGCGATAGCCTTTTATGAATGAAACTATGTGCAAGGTTATCTGATGAAATTCGTCTTCACCTTGTCTTCCTTCTCCGGAAGATCAAGATGCGCAGCATTGAATGATCTGACTACATATGAGACATTCCTGGCAAGGGTGCGCAGCGTCTGCATCCCCTCCTCGTCCTTCCTCACTTCATCAGGGGTGTTGCCATGTACCTGATTCCAGTAATCAGAGCCTACGACAACCATCTCCGATATAGTGAAGTACTTGCAGAGCTGGTCAAACGCGGCAGATGCGCCTCCTCTGCGGCATGTTACCACAGCAGCTCCGACCTTCAGCCTCATCTTGCCTGAAATCCTGTTGAAAAGCTCATCCATGAAATATGTGGCAAGGCCTGATGCTGCCGCATAATGGACAGGGGATCCGACTATGATGCCATCGCTTTCAACCGCCTTCGCAGCCACTGCCTCAATGACATCCCTGTCAAAGCTCGCATGGATGATCTCAGCCTCGATGCCTTCTTTTTCCAGCACACCCGCAATCTCAGATAGCGCTGTGTATGTGCATCCCGCCTCACGAGGCGATCCGTTTATCAGAAGAATACGCACTTCAATACCTCCTCAATATCTCAAGGACCTTCTCGCTTCCGCATGCTTTCAGGAAGCCCGCAAGCTTCGGTCCCTTCTCCTTGTTTATAAGCACCTGATAGATAAGGCGGAAGAAGTCAGGGTTCTCCATACCGTTGTCCGCTGCGCACTTGTATATATACTCTGAGAACTCCTTCTCTGAAAGAGCATCAAGATGCTCATCAACATAGGACGCGAACTCGCGGATTGCCTTGGCTTCTGATTCTGTCGCCTTATACATGCAGTCCTCAGATGAAAGCGAGAACCGGAATTCCTCAGGGGCATACTTGTCAAGCCATGCCCAGGCGCAGCTCATCCTGACACGCAGCCTCTTCTCCTGGCTCTCCGTGATGCCATCAAGCCTTTCTATGACCTTATCCTGATCTCCGGCATAGATCTGCAGGTAGTTGCAGAGATGGCGGAAAGGTATCTGGTATCCAGGCTCTGAAGGGATTGCCTTGTCATCGACCTGGGAAAGCTCGTATATCCTGCTCTCCTTCTCCTTCTTCTTCTCATTTGTCTGGATCAGGCCGAAATAGATGCGCTCTGTGTTGTCATAGTCCTCATAGATCTTCAATACATCAAGATCGAACGAAATCGCGAATTCGGCAGAAGGCCTCGTGCCGACGAAAAGATAGCGCACGATCTCCGGCGGATATATCTCAAGGACATCGGAAAGATCAGCCACCTCTCCGCCTGATGATGATATCTTGCCGCCCTTTCCCTTGAGCTTTATGAAATCATATCGCATCGTTACAGGCGCCTCAGCCCCGAAGAGCTTCACTACGCTCTTGGCAGTGTCATATGATCCGCCTTCCGTAAGATGATCCTTCCCACCTGGCTCGAAATCAACGCCTTCATAGGCCCATCTCATCGGCCAGTCCACACGCCACGGGAGCTTTGTGTTGGGAGTAGTACGTATATCGATCGTCTCTTCCTTATCAAGATCGAGATCACGGTATGTAAGGCCATACTCGCCATCCCATGCTATTACCTTCGTATTATCCTTGTTCGTGAACGACGAGAAGACAGCAACAGGCCACCAGTCATCTGCAAGCGGCTCCGTCCTGTACTGGTTCAGTATCTCTCTTATCTCCTCACGCATGGAGAGAGCCTTCCTGATCTCCTCAGCATAGACATTGGTCCTGTAGCGCTCTGCCTGATATATATACTCAGGGAACACCCCGACCTTCGGCAGGTCATTCTCTACAGCGACCTCATTGCCTCTTGCGTAGTTTTCCGCCCTCCCTGTTGTGTCAGGGACAAGTGTTATGGGATATCTCAGATATTTCTCAAGAAGCTCAGGCTCAGGCATATTCTTCGGAACCTTCCTGAATACATCGTAATCATCCCAGCTGTAGATGAACCTGACATCCTTGCCTTTCTCCCTGAGGGCCCTGGCTACAAGCTCAACAGTTATGATCTCGCGGAAATTGCCGATGTGCACAGTTCCTGAAGGCGTTATGCCTGATGCGCATGTGTATCTTGGCTTATCACCTTTCTCCCTTATGATCTTGTCGGCCATTATATCGGCCCAGTGCATGCTCTGATTATCTTTCTCACTCATAACTCAGGATTATGTCAAAGCTAAGTGAGGTATGCAACACATAAGAGGTGGAACAAAGCCGTGACTCTGCTTATAATCATGGCCATGAAGAGAATATTCATTGCGTTCATGCTTCTTTCAACTTCACTGCTGTCCGGGGCAGAGATGGCATCGTGGTATATCGTGACAGAACCTGGATACACGACAGACAACGGCACAGAGTTCTCTTCTGCTTCATCGGAGGCCGCATCCTCGCGCTACCCCGCGGGATCTGTCCTTGAGCTTGTATCGGAAGATACCGGGCGAAGCTCTGTTGTCACGATAACAGACTCGCTGCCAGAGCTTCCTGAGGGAAGAACGCTTGCCGTGACAGAGAAGGCCATGGAAGAGCTTGGCCTCATGGACAGCGGAACTGGAATGGTCGAGGAAAGAGTCCTCAGGCTTGGGCAGGATGATGACAGCAAGGAGATCGTCACCGGCTGGTATAAGTACGATCTCGGCCTCTATGCTGATGCCGGCGAATGCTTCAGGATATACAGCTTGCTGCGTGAGAACGGCCTGAAGCCTTCCATACAGATCGATGGCGATGCCATCCATCTCAGCGTCGAGTATGTCATGGCATTCGAAAGAGAGAATACAGAAGCGATTATCAGGAGCCTGGGTCTGGAGCCTGGAGAGGCCATGATAGCGCAGAATCCATATACCTGATGTCTTTTATCCGGAGCTTCATTCCATTATATGGCTGGAGAGCTGCACTGGTGACCGTTGTCACCCAGTTCCTTTCGTCATATCTAGTGAACCTGCTGCCGTATTCCACGCTTTACAGGCTCTATCCGCTGTTCAGGCAGAGGAAATGGGAAAGCGAAGGCAATATATATCAGAAGCTATTCCATATAAGGGCATGGAAGGATTATGTGCCTGCAGTCGGATCCTTTGACAAGAAGCACATCAACGCCCATCCAGACAGAGGCTATCTCTCTGAGTATCTTCTTGAATCGCTCAGGGCAGAGCTTTGCCATGGGCTCACGCTGGTGCTGAGTCTTTTCATCATGGCTATATCGTCATACCCGGCAAAGGGAAAGATCCTTCTCTGGGCATTGTCGCTGAATATGCCATGTATCATGATCCAGCGCTTCAATCGCCCTCGGTTTGAACGTCTTCTTTCAATACCCGGAGGCGAAGTGAAGCTGGAGACTTTCTGGAATGATCAGAAATCCAGGAAGAAAAGGAATGATGATGAGAAGTGCGACGGACCTTTCGCGTAGTTCACGCCATTGATCAGATAAGCTACCTGATACCCAAGGTCTATGAAGTCAAAGACCGTAAGTGTTATCTGTGCGCCTGTCGATGCTATGAACTGATTATCCTGCCTGTACTCGCTGTTGTAGAACCTGCCTGCACCATATCCCATATCAAAGAAGAGGTTCAGCCTTATATACAGGCCATCAACCCCTATCGCAGGGCTGGTGAATCTGAGATCCAGGTTGTTAACTATGGTAAGCTCGCTGTTGTATGAATATGAGGCATAGCCCCTCACCTTACGTCCAAGCGAACCTTGCTTCTGCGCATATACTGGGACCATGTCACCGCTTGTCCAGTTAATGTTGAACCTGTCCACAAGGGATATCGAGAACCAGTGCTTCCCACCCGTCTGATACTGATAAAGCGTCTTGGCTCCGACGGCATTGAATACGATCGAGTAGAAATCAGCCTCTCCATCAAGAGCGCTGTTCAGTGCAAGAGGTGCCCAGTCGATATCAAGATTGAGGAGCACTCCATCATTTGTCTCGATATCATCGGTCATCAGATCAAGCTCGAAGCCGAGGTTAAGATTCGTCCCAAGATACTGATGATTGCCCTTGAGATCCGGGTAGACTGAGCTATCATGCCCGACATACTCATCCAGCGTCAGGATCGGAAGGTTTTCCCAGTTCTTGCGCCATGCCCCCACCTTCATCGAATCCATTGCGCCTTCGAACTTGCCCTCGTATGCGATTGTTATATTCAGCAGGTCATCGCCAGGCTCAACAGGCGAATCCCAGAAACCTTGGACAAGCTTGAGCGCCCAGTCAACCTGCACGAGGTCGTAGATGATGGGGCCGGTCTCAAGATCGAACTTCGATTCTCCTGTCTCAGGGTCCTGGAAAAGCTTGCGCTGGACATACCCGGCCCCGGCCATGAGCTGTATGTCAGTAGTATGCCCTGGCAGGATCTCGAACCCGGTATACCCTACACCGCCATATAGATATGTGGGACAGAATCCGATCAGGATCTCTGGATGCTGATCCAGATCCTTTCCCCAGAAATGCCAGTCAGATGCACTGAGCGATGAAACTGCCGCGATAAGAGCAACAAGCATTATAATCAGCTTCTTCACTATGTATCTCCTAATGCCTATTTTCCTATGATTATCGTGAAAAACGACACTTTGATGCAATTGTGTTTGATTTCCTATGTGTTATTTCCATGTGAAGTTTTCACTTCCGGACCCTATCTCGAAATGATATTTTACAATTCCAAGGTCAACCTTGCTCCAGAATCCTGCCTTGGCCTCAGCCTTCACCACATTGCCACCAAGCAATGTAAACAAGAATTTCTGCTGATTGACAGCTGTTGGGGCAAGAAGAGCCGCATTCACTCCGCTCATGAACCATGCAGGAACAGGCGCATCTGCTTTCATGACTGATGAGATATCCTTTGACTTATGCGGATGTCCCTGCTCTGCACCGTAGCCTATGGCTATCACAAGATAGAGCTTCTCCCCCGGTCTTCTGACGGCTGCAGCGCTGTGCTTGCTGTATGTCAATGCAACCCAGCACGTGCCAAGGCCAAGCGTCTCCGCAAAGAGAACAATCTTCTCACCATAATACCCGACCTTCTCATCCATCCCCCTAGGCCCAGAGATTGATATGTAGTTCCTCACTCCTGAAAAACGCCCGTAATGAGAAAGCACAGACCTAAAAGCCTTCGGCTCATCAATGGCAAGATCGATGGATAATCCGCTTTCTTCCGCGGTACAGGATATGAAGTCCTTCAGATTCTGAAGGACAGCGCCGGAGATTGGTCTATCAAGATATTTACGAATTGAATGCCTATGCT
>CASFMA010000028.1 GCA_949295675.1 uncultured Spirochaetales bacterium
ATGAAGTACAGGAAGCTAGGAAGGACAGGACTTGAAGTCAGTGAAATAGGACTCGGCGCAGAATGGCTTGAGCGGCATGATGCTGATGATGTCAGCAGGATAATAAGCTACTGCGGAAAGCAGGGAATCAACATCCTCGACTGCTGGATGTCAGAACCGAATGTACGTACGAATATAGGGCTCGCGATCAAAGGCAGGAGATCTGAGTGGATAATCCAGGGACATCTAGGCTCCACATGGCAGGATGGCCAGTATGTGAAGACGAGGGATCTTGAGAAAGCAGGAACAGCTTTCCAGGATCTTCTCGACAGGCTTGGCACCGACTACATAGATCTCGGGATGATACATTTCGTTGATGAGGAAAAGGAATTCCGCCAGATCATGGATGGGGAGTTCTATGAATATGCTGACTCTCTGAAGAAGACTGGCGTGATACGGCACATAGGCATGAGCACGCACAATCCGGCAGTTGCCAAGCTTGCAGCATTGAGCGGGCGGATAGAGATGATCCTCTTCAGCGTAAACCCGGCATTCGACATGCTGCCATCCTCAGAGGATCTCAACAGGTACTTTGATGAAAGCACATACAAAGGCGGGGATCTTGGGGGCATAGCTCCTGAGAGGGCTGAGCTTTACAGCATCTGTGAACGTGAAGGCGTAGGAATAACGGTAATGAAGGGCTATGCAGGAGGAAGGCTGTTCAATGCAGCGACATCTCCTTTCGGCATTGCCCTTACGCCTGTCCAATGCCTGCACTATGCGCTGACCAGGCCGGCTGTCGCAAGCGTGATGGTCGGATATGACTCGATTGAGCATGTGGATGCGGCAGTTGCATATGAGAGTGCGTCAGATGATGAGAAAGATTACGCGACAATACTTGCGAAAGCTCCCTTCAACGCTTATTCAGGCCAATGCACATACTGCGGACACTGCGCTCCTTGCCCCAAGGGGATAGATATAGCGATGGTGAACAAGCTATATGACCTTGCGGCGATGCAGCAGGAAGTCCCCGCATCGCTCAGAGCACACTATACAAGCCTGTCAGCAAACGGGAAGGATTGCATAATGTGCGGCGGCTGCGAGAGAAGATGCCCATTCGGAGTGCATGTCCAGGAAAGGATAACGGCAGCCGAGAGGCTTTTTGCGGGACAATGAATCATCAGCTAAGCTCAAACAATCCAGTATAGAGGTCGTAATACCGGCCTTTCTGGGCCATAAGGTCATCATGGTCCCCACGTTCGATTATGATGCCGTTCTCAAGGACCATGATGGCGTCGGCATTCCTTACCGTCGACAGCCTGTGGGCAATCACGAAGACTGTCCGGCCTTCCATGAGCCTGTCCATCCCCTTCTCTATGAGATCCTCTGTCCTCGTGTCTATATTGCTCGTAGCCTCATCAAGGATAAGCACTGGAGGATTTGCCACTGCGGCCCTGGCTATGGCAAGAAGCTGGCGCTGTCCGCTGGAAAGGTTCGCACCATCGCTGACAACCATCGTGTCATAACCAGATGGAAGCCTCCTTATGAATGAATCCGCATTCGCGATACGCGCAGCCTCTTCAACTTCCGCATCTGTGGCATCAAGGCGGCCATACCTTATATTCTCCCTTATCGTGCCGCTGAAGAGATGAGTATCCTGCAGCACCATGCCGAGCGAATGCCTGAGATCCGCCTTCCTTATGCGCCTCACATCTATGCCATCAAACAGTATCTCGCCGCTGTCTATATCATAGAACCTGTTTATGAGATTGGTTATCGTTGTCTTGCCGGCACCGGTGGAACCTACGAAGGCAATCTTCTGCCCTGGCTTCGCGTAGAGCGTTATGCCCTTGAGAACAGGATGGCCTTCTTCATAGGAGAACACGACATCATTGAATCTGACATCGCCTCTGAGAGGGATCTCCTTCTCCCCATCCTGCCATGCCCATCCGCCATCTGCTGACCTGAGAGTGACACAGCCTTCATCTATCTCGCCCTTCTTGTCTATGACCTCGAAGATCCTCTCTGCACCGGCAAGAGACGAGAGAAGGAAGTTGCTCTGCTGCGTGAACTGGTTGATGGGGGCCGCAGCCTGCCTGACAAAGACAAGATAGCTTGCAAGCGCACCGATTGACGTAATGCCGGAAAGCACCATGAAGCCACCGCACAGCGCCACTATGGTATAAGTCAGGAATGAAATGCTGACCACCGCAGGTATCATAGTTGAGGCATATGACTGTGCCGCTGTTCCCATTGCCTGCAGCTCGCTGTTGCGCTCCCTGAAAGCCCTGAGGTTCTCGTCCTCATGGTTGAATACCTTTATGACCTTCTGCCCTGCCACCATCTCCTGCACGTAGCCATCAAGGGCACCGAGGCTGTCCTGGTATTTTTTGTAGTATTTCTTGCTGTGCTTCGCTGAATACCGAACATAAAGGAACATGAAGGCATAAGAGAAAGCGACGATCATGGAAAGACGCCAGTTAAGGACAAGAAGCATCGTCATTGTCCCGATGATCTGGAAGCCATTCTTTATCACGGCAGCGAAGCTGTTGTTGAGAGCATCGGAAATAGTGTCCACATCATTGGTATAGAAGCTCATGACATCCCCATGCTGATGGCTGTCGAAGAAGCTCAGCGGGAGTGTCTGCATATGATTGAACAGATCTTTCCTTATATCATAGACGATCTTCTGGCTTGACATGGCCATGATCTGGCTATACCCCAATGCTGCAAGGACTCCGATGATATATATCACAGCAGTCATGAGGACACCTCTGACAAGGTCGTCATGGCCTCCGCCTGATACGAGGCTATCTATGACAGGACTGATCATATAAGTGCCGAGGAGGTTGCAGAGGACACTGATTATGACCATAACGGCGACAAGCATCAGCGAGATCCTGTGCCTGCCCATATATGAAAGGAGCCTCTTTGCTGTATAAAGAAGATTCTTGGGTTTTCTCGCGCTTACCATCCTTGCCATCAGACCGTACCTCCCTTCATCTGGGAATCATATATCTCGCGATAGATCGGGCTAGTCTCCATAAGCTGGCTATGCGTTCCTGATGCTGCGAGATGGCCATCATCAAGAATGAAGATGCAGTCAGCATCCATGACAGTTGATATACGCTGCGCTATGAATATCTTGGTAACGCCCTCAAGCTTCGCAAGCCCTTCCCTTATCCCCTTCTCCGTAGCGCTGTCGACGGCGCTCGTGGAGTCATCGAATATGATGATCCTGGGCTTCTTGAGAAGAGCACGCGCTATGCACAATCTCTGCTTCTGCCCGCCTGACACATTCACCCCGCCCTGTCCGAGATCTGTATCAAGGCCTGCAGGAAAGCGGCGTATGAACTCGCTCGCTCCTGCTATATCACATGCAGCCCAGAGAGCAGCATCATCAGCTTCCTTATCTCCCCACTGAAGATTCTCCCTTATCGTACCGCTGAAGAGAAGGTTCTTCTGCAGTACCATCCCCACAGCATCCCTGAGAGCAGCAAGGCTATAGTCCCTTACATCCACACCGCCGACAAGCACCTGGCCTTCATCGACGTCGTACAACCTGTCAATCAGCTGGACCAGCGTTGTCTTGCCGCTTCCTGTCCCGCCGATGATTCCTACAGTCGATCCTGGGGCAATCGTGAGATTGATATCAGAAAGAGTCTCCTCCTTCGCTTTCGAGCTGTACTTGAATGAGACATCCCTGAACTCAACAGAGGAGGACTGCACAGCATCAATGGCCCCTTCCTTCTCCTTCAATGCAGGCTCTTCATCCAGCACAGTGCCTATCCTGGCGGCAGATGCAAGAGATCGCGTGAGAAGGAGGAAGACATTCGAAAGCATCATCATCGAGTTCAGCACCTGCATGACATAGCTCAGGAATCCTGTAAGCTCTCCAACCTGAAGAGACCCAGAAAGGACCATCGAGCCACCGAAGAACATGAGGCTCAGCACGCACAGATATATAGCTGACTGAAAGAAAGGCATGTTCAGCACAGCGGTCCTGTTAGTCCTGATCGCCGTCCTTGAAAGCCTGTGGTTGACATCCCGGAACTTCTCCTCCTCATACTCATCGCGCACGAAAGCCTTCACAGTCCTGATCGCCCGGAGATTCTCCTCGACAACCCCGTTAAGGGCATCGACAGTACTTTGAAGGACAGAGTACATAGGAGCGACGTGACGGACTATCGAGAAAAGGACAATGCCGAGCAGAGGTGTTAGTATCAGGAAGACGACAGCAAGCTCAGCATTCATGGAAAATGAGAATATAAGGCCAAGCACAAGCATCACAGGAGCCCTGACAAGCGGCCTGAGGCCATTGTTTATCGTGTTCTGCATCACTGTGATATCGCTGGTGAGGCGTGTGACTAGGGAACTTGTCTCAAACTTGTCGATATTGGAGAACGCATAGAGCTGGAGCTTCTCATACTCATGCTCCCTTATCCGTGCTCCCCATCCATACGCTGCCTTTGCTGCGAACCTGGCATATGCGAGGCCTGTCGCCAGGGCCAGTAGAGCGCAGAAGGCCATCTCGCCCCCTCTTATGAGCATATAGCGGACATCACCTGTGGCCACGCCGTTGTCGATAAGATCAGCCATCATCGTCGGTATGATAAGCTCAAAGCTTGTCTCGATGACTATGAGGATGCACGCGATGATTATTGACCTGCGGTAGGGGCCTAGGAGAGATAGCAGCTTCCTGAGATTCTTCATGACGCATCATTCCTTCTCATGTTATCAAGAAGCCGCTGCAGAAGGCTCCTGAGGATATCTGCCTCTTCATCAGAGAATCCGGCAAGGAGCTTCTTCTCGACAAGGTCGCACTCCTTCTCCCAGACAGCAGCGGCAGCCTTCCCCTTCTCTGTAAGCTCAAGGCGGTTCGCACGGCGGCAGCCCTGGTCTGCAGTACGCGTCAGGAATCCATTCTTCCTCAGCGTCTCAGTCATCCTTGACACTGCGGCAGGATCTATGCCGAAGTATGCCGCAATGTCATTCTGGGTAGCAGCACCGTTCTCATGAAGATATGTCAGTATCCTGGGCTGTCCACGTCCAAGCCCCAGACGTTCCCTGACAGGCTGCAAGATGTTGTTCTTCTCATGCGAAGTACGGAAAAGAAGCTGATTGAGAGATAAGGCCATAACACAATCCTTGATACATCAATTGTTGATATATCATATATAGGCCGGTAAAGTATTTTAGTCAATCACATCGACAGCATGCCAAGGACAACTTCTGCTGAGCGGGCCGATGCCTCCGCACAGTTCTCGTCAAAGCAGTCGATCCCTTCATGCAAGACGTCATCGGTAATGGTCCTTACGCTTATGAATGGCACTGAATTCACATAACAGGCATGGGCAACCGCGGCAGACTCCATATCCACAGCCAATGGATGGCACCTCCTGTTTATCTCTTCCCTCGCTTCTCCCTCGATAAAGGTCTCTCCTGTAGCGATTGTTCCGAACCTTATCGGGAAGGATGATGATGAGGAATATGACGAAGCAAGGCCGAGAAGCCAAGGATCTGCCTGGAAACGGCTCTCAGGAAGCCATGGATGGAACTCCGTGAGGATATCATCGGCCATGTCGTGGTATATGATGGACTCAGACACTACCGTATCCATTATCGTTATATCATCAGCCATGCCACCGGCTGTGCCGGCATTGATCATGGCATCTACATGGAAGACCTCAGCCATGAGCTCAGCGGCAATGGCTGCATTCACCTTCCCGACACCGCTGTATGCCAGGATAAGATCATGGCCAGCCCACCTGCATCCAAGGAAGCGTACCATCGAAATCTTCCTCAAAGGCTCTGCGCCAAGCCTGTCGATAAAAGGCTGGAGCTCTTCATCACTTGCCGTGAGTATCCCGATTGCCGGCATGCTCAGCTCCCCGATAATGAGAGACGCCTCGAGATCTCTTCCTTCACCCATCCAAGGTCTGATGACGTGAGGATCGGAAGAAGCTGCGTAACGACATCTGGGGTATTGTCCCACCATCTGAACCTGAGGAGCAGGCTGATCATGTCATCATCGAATCTCTTCTTGATAAGACGCGCAGGGTTTCCTCCTATCACGCTATATGGAGGGAAGCTCTTCGTCACCACGGAGAACGCTGCGACAATGCAGCCATCACCAAGCTGCACGCCTGGCATTATCACGCTTCCATGCCCGAGCCATACATCGCTGCCCAGTATCGTATCGCCTTTATGCGGAAGCTCATCGATATGAGGCGTCGTGGTCTCCCTCCATACTCCGCCCATTACGTTGAAAGGATATGTGGTCACGCTTGAAAGCCTGTGATTCGCGGCTCCCATCATGAAAATGGAGCCTTCCCCAAGAGAACAGTAGCGTCCGATCACCAGACGGTCCCCGAAGAACGGATAGTTGAACAGCACATTGTTCCTCTCCCATCCCATCGGGTCCCTGGAATCATCATAATAGGTATAATCACCTATGATTATGTTCTCAGCCTTGACTATATTCTTCAGGAATACAGTAGTGCCATATTCATTCGGCATCACCGCCGCTGCATCCGGTATATATGGCATCATCCGCTTACTCCACGATTATCTTCACTGCAGTGCATCTTCCGCTGTTGCACTCGCTCTCAGAGACGCTGCAGGCCGCAACGCCAAGGCGCACATCCATCGCAGCCCGCATGACGATCTTATCGCCAGGCTTCGAAACCGGACGCCTCACCTTGATCGTCCCATCACTGTTTATGTCTGTACGCATGAAAAGATTGACAGGATGTATTATAGGATGCTCTGTGCGAAGGCTTCTGTTTATATTGTCAAGGCAGTTAGGATGCCCTTCTCCATTATGGTAAAAGAAATCATACATCTCCCTGCGGCAGCACGGATGGATGAGATCATGCTCCCCTACCTCATCAAGGAGGATGGTGAACATCGGCCTGTATAGATTCGAGAACAGAGTATCGCCTGCATGGATGCGGAGGGAGTCATTGCAGTCAATGGTCACGCCTGGGGAAAGGAATTCACCATGGTTCCCAGCAACCTCAGCGAAGAAGTCAACGACCTGTCCGCCATCAACATCGACAACTGTGATTACCCCGCCTTCCCTTACATCTATCGCCATGCCGCTGCATGGCTCAATGATATATTCCATCAGAGCCTCCTGACAACGGGAATCATAGCACCAGCTACACCATAAGCGGAAGCCTTCTCAGCATCGAACGCAGCCTTATTGCCGTACGCGGCATAGGCTCGGCAACAGTAAGGCCTACAAGATCCTTCCTGGACGCAACTGCATTGATCAGGTCCACGGCTTCATCGATCAGCAGGCCTTCAGGGACGGTGCCTACAGCTGCCACTATCTCATCAGGATCCAGTACATCCATGTCAAAATGCACAACAGCCTTTGATGCGCCGCAGCTGTCCAGCCAGCTTCCGATGCAGCCTGGATCATTCCTTATATCATCAGGAGAGAAATATCCTATGCCATATTCATCATGCCTCTTCCTTATCTCATCCCGCTCCCAGTCCCTGATACCGGCAAAGAGAATCCTTGATGGGCTGAAGGACGAAGGGAGATGCTGGATTATCTTCCTGTCGCCGATTCCCATGCAGGCAGTCACTGCCATGGCATGATAGCCTGCATATACATCACCTGGAAGCGTTATATCAGGATGGGCGTCTATCCAGATCATCGCAACATCGCCATCATAACGTTTGTTGAGATACGTGAAAGGAACCACGCTCGCGGAACATTCGCCGCCAAGCGTCACAATCCTGTCAGGCTGCTGGACACGAAGGATACCGAGCGCGGCTTCTGTCTGCGCTGCGATTATATCACGGTCAAGCACACCATCCTGCACTGTCCTGCTGTCAGCGCCGGAAAGAGATACAGGCACCCTGAACGTGCTTTCAGGATCACCTGGCACAAGGAAGTCCAGCAGCATCGCGCCAAGGTAGTACCCCCTCGCAACCTCTCCCTTGTCTTCGATCTCAGGTATCCACCGGGTTATCTCCCCGCCCTGCCATTGCGGATAAACAAGCCTTATAGTCTTCATATATGGAATATCGCATCAGGATCGGGAATAAGCAAGCTGGCTAAAGCGCTGTGCCTCTTCTGGGAATGAAGAATCGGGACATATCTGCACCTTCAAGCTCAAGAAGCCTTATCTTGCGCTCTATCCCTCCACCATATCCTGTAAGATTGCCGGCAGCTCCTACCACACGATGGCACGGGACGATTATGGATATCTCATTATGGCCTACAGCCCCGCCCACAGCCCGGGCAGACATCTTAGGTATCGAACGGCGCTCAGCGATGGCCGCAGCAATCTCTCCATATGTCATTGTGCTTCCATATGGTATCGAAAGCATTATCGCGCTAACTTCCTGATAGAACGCAGAGCCCTGGATATGAAGCGGGACCTGGAAATCCGGGTTCTGTCCTGAAAAATACACATCCAGCCACTTCTTCGCGTCTGCGATGAACTCTGTTTCCCTTTCCTCGTGGATCTTATCAAGATGCAGGGCGAAGTACCGCTGCTTCTCAAACCACAATCCAGTGAGACCGGCATCATCGGCGGCAAGGAGAATCTGGCCAAGAGGGGAATCATAATGGGATATATACTGCATAGCTACCGGCTGTCTGCCGACCTCCTTCATCTCATAATTTCCCTGGCTTCCTTGATCAATAAGCTTATCATAGGAGCCTTTGCCTGGGTATATCCCTTCCTATCAGAAGGATGGATGGCGGCAAGCCTTGTCTTCATATCATCATATGCCATGGCCTTTTCAGGGAAAGCGCGGAGGTAATCCCTGAACAGGATGTAATTGCGCCATGCCTCACCGTTCCACTCGACCACGTGGATATGATGCGTCCTTACATCGCCATGTCCCATGACGAAAAGAAGCTGCCCGGGGATGTCCTCACCACGGAAGGAAACTCCGTTCTCCTCCAGCAGTCCGCGATATGGCAGCACGTCATAGACAGACTTCACCCCTACTGCGATATCTATGATGGGCTTTGCATGGATCGTCGGTATAGATGTGCTTCCGACATGCTCTGCAGCGATAGCCACATCATGAAGGACGCCAAGCAGCATCGCAATGCAGCATTCCGCTTCTTCTTCCCACTCAGCCTGATGCTCCTCAAGCGCCACGCATCCTCTTCTCAGCCCTATCATTCAAGTGACCTGACATAACGCTTGGCCTCAAGGAGTATCGAGATGAAATCAGAGACTGGCGTCGGGATGGAGTGCTTCCTGCCAAGCCTTGACACAGCCCCCGCAAAATACCTGTTCTCGGTCTCCCTTCCCGCAATGACATCCTGAAGCATCGAGGTCTTGCCATGGTCCTGAAGCGCAGAAACGCGGCGTATCATCTCATCGACATCGTCGCCTGTCAGCACAGCTCCTTCCATGAGTCCTACATTCTGCACCTCGCGGGCTACAAGGCGCACGGCCCTGATGAAATCCCTGTTTCCTGATATCGCGGCATAATCTGCCTCCAGTATCGCAGAAAGCGTATTGAAAGCTGTATTGAGCATGAACTTCCACCACTTCTCGTGGATGATATCATCTGGGATTGTGCATTTCTGTCCAGCTGAGTCAAAGAGCGCCTTTATGGACAAGGCCCTCTCGCTCCTTCTGTTATCCTTCTCACCGAAGACTATGTTGCCTCCATCAGAGAAACACGTCGTCTCAAGCCCGGAATGGTTTGATGAGAGATCGGTTATGAATGAATAAAGCACCTTCTCCTCACCGAAACGCTGTGCAAGATGCTCCTCAGCCTCTATACCGTTCAGAAGGGACATTATCGCAGTAGAGCTTGCAACAAAAGGAGCGGCCTCCTCCATAGCATCGTCAAGCTGGAAATTCTTCACGGCGAATATAAGAAGGTCGGCGGTATCATGCCCAGAAGGTGTCCTAAGCGGGAAAATTATCCTCTCCCCGTTTATCAGAAGCCCGTCCTTATATCTTTCCCGGCGCTCATCATCGACTATGAATGCAGTATCTGCATGCCCATATAACTTCTTAGCGACGACAGAGCCGACAGCACCTGCGCCTATTATCCTTACATTCATGCAAAGGATTCTAGCACCACAGGAAATACAGCTCAACTCTCGAACCTTGTCGCAATCTGTGGTAATGTCGTGTCATGAGCATGATACTGCATCTTATCGTTTCCATGATAATAGCCGTGAACGTGACAGCGGCGCTTCCGGTCTTCCTTCCAAGAAGATTCGGCAGTAAGGCCTTAAACGCAGCATCAGGAATAATGTTGTTCATCATCTCGCTTTTCCCGATAATACCTGACTTCGCATCGCTGTTCGTGGCATTCTGCATAATGTTCACTCTATGGGTGCTTCTGTTCTTCAAAGGTTCACTGCTGAGGCGGATAGCATTCTCAGCAATCTTCTTCTCGATAATAGGGGCATGGTCATACCTCACGGTATACTGCGTGCTGCTTACAGCAAGATTTGACGCACCTGCATTCATGGACTTCACGCTGGTGCTGCTGGTATCAGTCCTATGCGTATCCTACTTCTATCTCTTCCAGGGATATGTCAGGAAGGCAGATGAAAGCTCACTTGATGCTTTCACAGACAGGCTTTGGGGATATACGGCATTCATAGCGCTATGCCCTCCTATCGTGATACTCCTGCTTGTTTCCCAGCCGCCGGAGAATCCAATACAGCTTTTCCTCTCGACATTCTTCGTGGTGGCGGCCTCATCTGCGATGCTCCCTATGATCTACCAGATCGGAAGGAGCAACATGCTGACAAGGGAGAACCAGATGCTAAAGGCCAGGACCGGACACTACAGGGAGATAGAGCAGGAACAGCTCCAGATAAGGAAATTCAAGCATGACCTGATGAACCATTTCACTGTCATAGCGACTTACCTTGATCTTGGGGAGAACGATAAGGCAATAGAGTATTTCAAGAAGCTAGGGGCGGATTTCGCGAACATATCGAAGACATATACAGAGAACTCCCTGATAAACGCCATCCTGAACTCCAAATACCAGAAAGCGATGGTTGAAGGCATAGAACTGAGGATACAGGCAGATGCCGATACATCAGGGCTGGAAGAATCGGCAGATCTCTGCACACTTATCGCAAATGCCCTCGACAACGCGATTGAAGCGAAGCCGGAAGACAAGAAGATCGATCTCATACTCACAGAGGATGGCGATGATTTCCTCTTCATATGCTCAAACAGATACAGCGGCGACAGGAAGAGGAGAGAAGACGGGACTCTATGCACTACAAAGGATGATTCAAGAAGCCACGGATTCGGCATAAAGAACATAAAGGAAGCTGTCAGCAGGATGAATGGCACTCTCGACATAACGACAGAAGGCTCGGTATTCACTGTCAGGGCCTCGATACCTATGGGAAAGAAAGAATGAGGAAGATCATCCCCGCAGCGATGCTGATCCTAGGGACAGCATACCTCCTGCTCGGCATATTCCTGCTGATGGCTCCGCTGCTGTGGAACAGCGCAGCAGGAGCAGAAGGCATCAGGGAGACAGTGCGCTCTCTCATAGGGCGCGGCACTGCTATAGATGACGACACGGCAGCCGCGCTATCCCTTATCCTGATATTCCAGGGGATAAAGCTTATGGAACGCCGGGACAGGACCATCGGCAGCATCCTCTACTCACTATGGCTTCTAGTGCCATCGCTTCTTGCCATAGCCGCGATAGACAGCGATCCCGGCATCATCCCGCGCGCGGTAAGCAATGCAATACCTGGAACCGCCCTGTCAACGCTTGTATTCTCAATCTTCCTCACAATAGTGTTCCGCCTGCTGATATCAATGGCAAGGAATGTGGTGAAGGCAGACAGCACAGATCCAGAGCCTGCGATGATCGAGGATACCCAGAAGAAGAAAGCGCTTCCTGCACCTAGGAAGAAACCTGATGAGCGGCCGGTATATGACATCGTCATTGCAGATGAGGCACCGACACGCGAAGAGGCTGCAGCAGAACCAGACAGCAGCAAGGCTGAAGGAAGCGGCACATCATCAGAGGTCCATTCAGCCATAGAGAAGATCATAAGGACAAGCAAGGGGAAAGAGAGCTATCAGAGCATCTCCAGGAAGAGGAAAAGGCTCAAGGCTATGCCGCCTGATGAGCTTGCGGACGCCATAAACTCAGTGAAAGGACTGCGTGTCTACTCCGACAGCAAAGGCCAGATAGGGAATGTTGAGGATGAGCTCAACGGGATGATCCTCTACTCATTCTCACCGTTCACGATCATAGCGGAAAACAAGAAAGGCAGCTTGAAGAAGATAAGATGCGAGGATCTTGCCGTACCGGCATTCAGCATGGAACAGGCAACGGAGCTGGCAGAGAAGGCTGTGAAGGAATACTCGAAGGGGGGCTTCTCCTATTCAGCGCTCGAAGGAGAGCTCAAGGTCTCAGGAAAAGACGCGAAGATCAGCAAGGACAGCTTCATAGTCCCATGGTACAGAAAGGAGCTGAGCTATGCAGATCCAGCAATCGGAGACAAGCTGTTCGCATTGGATTTCTACCTGAAGTACGCCATGGAACGCGGCCTTGTGCCATATTCAAGAACGCTGGGAGAAGACAAGGCCAGATAACGTAAGGGCTGTGCCGGCAATGGACAGGGGGCCCATGCGCTCGCCAATGAATATAGCTGAGGCTATGACAGTGACAACGGGGACAAGATAGATATACACGCTTGTCGGGACAGGGCCTATTGCCTTTACCGCGCTGTTCCATGTCACAAAGCATAAAGCCGAGGCACCAAGGCCAAGATACAGGAGATTCAGAAGGTTCCTTGCCTCAAGGATGCTATGGAATGATATATCGATCCCTGAGATGACAACAGCGGGAGCCATCGCAATCAATCCATACATGAACATGCGCCTTGTCGTCTGCAGCGCATTGTATCCATACCCCGCAGCTTTTGATGAAAGCATTGAATATATCCCCCACACAGCTGCTGCAAGAAGAGCGAGAAGATCACCGATGGGATTTATGGAAAGCGAGGATCCTGAGAAGCTTATCATGGCGATCCCGGAAAGGGCTGCGGCAAAGCCTATGAAGAACCTGCAGGATAGATGCCTTCTGGAAAGAAGAGCGACAAAGAACGGAGAGACCGCTATTATGACTCCTACATTCGATGCGGATGTATATGTCAGCGCTATGTTCTCCAGAAGATAGTATAAGGCATATGCCGGAAAGGCCTGCAAGCGCAAAGACTCCTTCCTCCCTCCATCCCCTCCAGCCAAGGATCCTCGGGTATGCAAGCCAAAGCGCGATGTACCCGAGAATGAATCTCTGGAAGAGAATCTCTATAGGGGTGAATGAGAGAAGGAGCACCTTCGTTGATACAAAGGTCGTTCCCCATATGATTATCGTGACAGCAGCCTCAATATGGCCTTTTGCGGAATTCCTATCCATCTTGATTCCTTCCTGTGAACATCGATCTGTATCTGGCAGGCGTAAGGCCTGTAAAGGAAGAGAAGAACCTGGTGAAGTGAGACTGGTCCGTCCATCCTGTGGCAGCAGCTGCTTCCGCGATCCCCATACCGCCGCGGATAAGATCCTCAGCCTTGCCTATCCTCACGCTCTCAAGATAGCGATATGGAGAGATTCCCCTGCTCCTGCGGAACCTCCTCATAAATGTGGAGAGCGCGAGGCCTGCAGCAGATGCCATATCCTGCACGCTGATTGGCTCGCAACAGCGATCGGATATATACAGCACAGCCTCCTCAATAGCCTGATCATCAGAATCTGCCTTCCCGGCAGCAGGGAGCGATGACAGGAACGCAGCAAGGCTCTCCCTTCTGACATCACGGCCGGAATATAGGATTGATGAGACCAGAGAGGAGAAGCTTGATGAAAGGCCGGCATCATCTATGACAGATGATCTGAATGATGGAAGGAACCCGAGGATGCTCTCCATGCTCCCTTTTGATATATTGACATCCTCATAGGCAAGGAACTCCTCTCCTGCTGCAGTGCAGCCATGCCCCATTCCCGGAGGAAGGACTAGAAGATCGCCAGGATGGAGCATGATCTTCCCAGCAGGGATCGACAAGATCCTTCTTCCGCCTGCGATACGTCCTATGACATAGTGATCATGGGCATGGACAGGAAAGGCCGGAGCAAACGACGACAGCCTGTATGCTTCACCATCAAGATCACAGCAAGACGCGACCAACCTGTCCATATGATGGTATTCTATGAAAAAGAAGCCATCATTTCTTGTACAATACTCCCACTTATCCTCTTTTTTCGGACAATGTCGCCCAGAATGCTGGGATTGATAGCTTATCCAGACGTCCATAGCCATTTGTATCATCATAGAGATCAAGGAGTGTGAAACCTGCCTTGAGCTGGCCACCTATCTGCTCTTCGATGGAATGGGAGAACTCATACGCATCTCCATCAGCAAGCTCCACTCCCTCCGCAACAGAATCGAACGGAAGGCCTCGGACTATGCGTTCCTGATCCTCATCGACTATGTAGTTGATGCCGTTGTCAAGTCCGGCGAGAAGACGGCCACCTTTCCGAAGCACCCTGAAGCACTCCCTCCACAGAGGCAGCACTTCCTTTATGTAGCAATTGGAGACAGGGTGGAATATAAGATCAAACGAGTCATCCGGGAATGGAAGAGGCTCTGTCATGTTCGCCCTGACGCACCGTATGCTGTAGCCTTCCCTCTCTGCCACCATCCGCTCGCTCTCAAGCTGAAGCTCGGAATAATCCAGGACTGTGCAGACAGCTCCAAGCGATGCGAATACAGGCATCTGCTGCCCACCTCCCGATGCAAGGCCGAGGATACGGCATCCGGGAAATGGCAGAAACCAGGAATGAGGCACAGACTTCGTCGGTGTCAGCACGACATCCCAATCTCCTTTCCTTGCACGTTCTATAGCTTCATGGCTTATAGGTCTTCCCCACTCCCAGCCTTCGCTGATCCATCTGTCTATGATCTTTGAATTATAGTCTTCGTAGCTCATCGGTATTTATTTAAGCGAATGGATATCCTATGTCAAACAAAATGCACGCAGAGCCTGTAGGCTGGCTGCGTGCGGATGGATAGCCCTGAATCAGGAATCAGTCTTTTCTGACCTCTTCAACCTCATTCGCGACAAGCTCCCTGAGAGCTTTCTGGAAATGCCACATGTCATTCCCAAGGATTATCATCGTATAGCCATCGGCTATAGCTTCCCTGATGTTCTCCTTCGTTGGAGGAACGACAGGACCAAGCACTCCGATCCCTTTCTCCCTGGCTTTCGCGACAAGCGTCCTGAACGCTTTCTTGACATCATCACCCATCGTATAGCCGATCTTGAGCCCTTTTGATACAGCGTAGTCTATAGGACCGAAGTTCACGGCATCGATACCCTCTACGGAAAGGATCTCATCAAGATTGTCAGTGAACTCGAAATCCTCATCCATAGGTATGACGAGAGTGTCCTTGTTCTGGCTGTCTATATACTTGTTCCAGTCAAAGTCCTTATACCCGAAAGCAGCGGCGCGGACATTAGACTCACCGCCACGGCGTCCCAGAGGATAGAACTTAGCGCCCTCAACAGCCTGCCTTGCCATCTCTGCTGTCTTGCAGTGTGGTATGACAACACCATCAGCTCCCCATTCCAGCACCTTCCTTATGGCGACCTCATCAGCATCGGCCATCCTGACAAGCACTGATATATCATGAAGCTTCGCAGCCATTATCTGCTTCTCGAAATCCTCTCCAAGCATCCAGTTCGTGTGTTCCAGATCCAGATAGATGAAATCAAGGCCGGACATCGCGATGCTCTCTATAACACATGTAGAACCTGTGAAGCAGGCCATTCCGAACACTGGCCCCTTCTTCATTTTCTCCTTCAGCGTCATTTCATTCCTCCTTTATATGCTGTAGCCAAACAGAAGCGGCAGACCTACAGTCAGAGGCTCCCAGAGGCTTATTGCGATGAGAACAACGATGTTGCAGCAAAGGTATGGGGCAGCACCTTTGAAGATCTCAAGTATCGGCATCTTCATTATCCTGTTGCACACGTTCAGGCACATTCCCACAGGAGGCGTGCAGAGACCGATTGCCAGACCTGTTATCAGCATTGCTCCGAACTGAAGCGCCGAGAAGCCATAGCTTTCCATCACAGGAAGCATTATCGGAGTAAGAAGCAGGATCGCAGGACTTACATCGATGAAGCAGCCGATCAGGAGGATCATGATGTCAAATACAAGGGCGATTGCCCAGCGCGGCATATTCAGCGATGTGAAGAATGCGCCGACCTGGTCAGGAACTCCTTCCATCGTAAGGATCCATGTGAAGATCGTGGTGAAGCCGATGATGATCATGACAGATGCAGATGACACGAACGTGTTCTTCACCGACTCCCATACATCCTTCCATGTAAGCTCACGGTAGATGAAGAAACCGACGATAAGAGCATAGAACACTGCGGCGCCCGCGCTCTCTGAAGCTGTGCAGATACCTGTCGAGACGACGACGATGATGAACAGCGGCATAAGGATCGCAGGGATTCCTCCGAGGATATCACGCCAGAACTGCTTCGCATCGAACTTGGATCTCTCTGGATGCCAGTGGTTCTTCACGCTCATGAACACTACGAATACGAGCTGGCAGACACCGACGAGGATTCCTGGGACAGCGCCTGCAAGGAACAGCGCTCCGACAGATGCTCCTGAAATCATCGAATAGACGATCATAGGCGTAGATGGCGGAATGATCATGCCCATCGTAGAAGATGCGACTGTGATTCCTGCAGCTACCTTCCTTGGATATCCATCAGCCTCCATGGCCGGGATGATTATGCTTCCAAGGGCTGAAGTATCAGCAACCGATGATCCTGATATACCGCCGAATATCATCGAGTCGACGATGTTGACCTCTCCAAGACCTCCATGGATAGGACGAAGGATCTGCGTGCAGAAGCTTATTATCCTCTTGGTGAGACCGCCGCTGCTCATGATATCACCGGCAAGCATGAAGAGAGGCATGGCGATCATAAGATCGCTGAAGCATCCATTCCATACCCTCTGGGGCAGCATCTGCAGGAGAAGAGGATTGGAGAGCAGGTACGTGATGCAAGCGGCACCGATAGCGAACGCGAGAGGCACTCCGATGATGACGAAGAAAATCAACAGGGCCAGAAGAATAACCATCGTAATCATTTGGACTCACCTCCTTCCTCTTTCCCATCCTTTTTATAGTAAATAGGCGCAAACTCAGATATATCCGCCGTAATGAATCCTGCAATCTTTATGATGGTGCATATTCCGCAGAGAATTCCCGAAATAGGCATGATCCCATACATGTACTTCATCGGTATGCCCATTCCCTGGCTGATCTGCTTTCCAGCTGCCGCGACATACTTGAAGCCGTAATATGTGAATACAGCGACGACAATCAGCACGATCACATAATCCAGGACAGCAACCCAGCGCTTAACCGATGGCTTGATCCTGTCATAGACTATGTCGATTATCACATGGTCATTCCTGAGCAGGCAGATTCCCATCCCCCAGAACGTGGTGAATGCGAACAACGTAGTTATGAACTCTGCAAGCTCCTTCCAGCTATGGGCGAAGAAATAACGTGCTATGACTGTGAAAGCCACAAGGGTCGCCAGGAGGGCCATTGCCACTGCCCCTATAGCAAAATAAACGTCATATAGTCTCTTCCCCACATTCTTCAATGTGCTATTCATTGATCACTCCTTGAGAAAAATACCCCTGGAAGCCCCCTCTTCCAGGAGTATCGCTCCGACATTCGGTCAGTTGCTGGCTACGATTTCCTGAAGCTCAGCAAGCTCATCAGCTGAAAGGATGCCTGAATCTATGCACTGCTGATAGACAACCTGCACAGCATCCTTGAAGGCCTGAAGCTCTTCTTCCGTAGGAACATAAATCTCACCGCCGGCATCGACGACAGCCTGCCTTGCGGAAGCCTGAAGCTCGTCTACCAGCTGGTCATTGTATGTGCCCATCTCATCAGCGCATTCCCTGATGATCGTCTGGAATTCCTCAGGAAGGCTGTTCCACCACTGGGCGTTGACGTAGAACGGATCCGGATGGAACTGGTAGTTCACCTCAGTGAAGTACTTCTGGACCTCATAGAACTTCATGCTGGAGATATTTGTCCATGGATTCTCCTGGCCATCTGCGACTCCTGTCCTCAGAGCCATATAGAGATCTGAATATGGAACAGGTGTGGTTGTTGCGCCGAGCGCGCGGAATGTCCTGTCGATAGTCTCCATTCCAGCTGTCCTCATCTTGAGGCCCTGGAGATCAGATGGCTTGGTGATAGGATGCCTGTTGTTTGAGAACTGCCTGAAGCCGCCAGCATCACAGAGATTGATGATGACAGTCCCGGTCTCAGCCTCCGCCTCTGCGCATACCTTGTCAGCAATGTCGCTGTGGAGAAGCGCTGTGACCTCCTCCCTTGTCTGGGCAAGGAACGGAAGAGTGAACATCAAAAGCCTCGGGGAGAAATCGAACTGTCCGCCCCTCATTCCCTGAAGCGTTCCGATGACAACCTGCTCAAGCATCTCCTTCTCTGTTCCGAGCTGGCCATTTCCGAACACCTGGACAGTGACATGACCATGTGTCTTCTCCTGGACGTCAGACACGAACTTCTCAAGGGAAATTGACCTTGGGTTATCTGCAGGCTGTGAATGCCCGATCATCATCACATAGTTGTCAAGCGATGCGTACGGATCATCTGCGGAAGATGAAGCAGCTGTTTCCTGGCTTCCTCCTGCGAATACTGCAGAAGCAAGGATAAGTGCGAGCAGCACTGATAGGATCTTTTTCATTGCAAAAGCCCTCCTTTGAATGTGTATACATCTTATATAGCCATAATCCAGTGAATTACCGCCAGAATCAGGCTCCAAGCATATAACATGTATACATCTTATTCAGACAATAACACGCCTTTCATATTATCGCAACCAAAATCTTCCAAAGGCGATGATTTTTGTATTTTGTATGATTTTCCTTGTAATATAAAGAAATCTCTTGAAAAATAATTATTACGGACATTATAATGAACAAAAAACCAACATCCTGTATACAGGGAGGAGCCCATGAAAAACCAGCTTACCAATAACCAGATATATAAGATATTGGAGGATGAGATTGTCTCGCTGGATATCAAGCCGAACGAAGCGCTTGGAGAGAATTCCCTTGCGGCAAGGTTCGGTGTATCAAGGACTCCTATCAGGAGCGTGCTCCAGCGTCTTCAGGAGAATGGGTTCGTGAGGATAATCCCCGGCAAGGGCACGTTCGTGGAACCTATAAACATAGAGACGGCATCAGAGCTCATATACCTTCGCGTGGCTGTTGAGTCATCTGTGCTGAAGGACTTCATAAACAGCGCGTCGCAGACAGATATAGAGAGCGTGCGCTATTCACTGCAGCAGCTTGAGGAGGCGGCGAAGGGAGCTGATGATCTCTCCACGTTTGATATAAACAAGTTCCTGCAGCAGGATCTGGAGATGCACAAGATATGGTTCAGCGCCACGAAGAAGATGTATATCTGGTCCATCATCACAAAGCCCCACCCCGATTACTCCCGCTTCATCCGCCTGGACATAGTCGGAGCGAAGAACGTGCCTGATGTCATAAAGGACCACAGGGACATAATGTCGATCATAGACAGCAGGAACACTGATGGCATAGAGGCCCTGATGTCCACGCATCTGTATGGCGGAATAAGGAGGCTTGGCAGCAAGCTTTTCTCTGACGAGTACAAGAACTATTTCCAGCCTGCATTCTGATCATCGTCTCCACACGCTGTAGTAAATTATGACTATGCGCATCTTCGGCCATGGCAAACCTCTGCCAGATGGCTGAAATGATGAAATCTAACGTTTTTACGGGAAGCGCTGGATGCTGTAGATTCAGGCCATGGAAAACTGGATCGACACACATATAACGCTGCCTAGATACAAAAAGCTGTCAGAAGAGAGAAGCAATGCTGTCTCGCACTTCCTCGGACTTGTACTTTCTATATATGGCCTATTGTCCATCCTGGCGGCAGAAAGCCAGGCAGCGAAGGCCGGACTGATCATATTCGCACTGACAAATGTCGTCATGTACGCAGTCTCTGGCACTTACCACTACCTTGCGGACAGTGTGGCGAAGAAGATGTTCAGGGTGCTTGACCATTGCGCGATATATCTTCTGATCGCAGGCTCATATACCCCGATACTGCTATACACAGGA
>CASFMA010000029.1 GCA_949295675.1 uncultured Spirochaetales bacterium
AGTTGCGCTAGCTCCCCCGGAGGGATTTGAACCCCCGACAGGGTGGTTAACAGCCACCTGCTCTACCGACTGAGCTACAGGAGAATACGTTCATTCGAACAAGGAAGATAATACGTATTTTGCATATACATGTCAATAATATTAGAAAATTTTTTAGGAAATTGTAGAATGATAATATGGCTATCATTCTTTTCGTCTGGGAACTGCCACAGAATATCATCGGCTTCATTCTCTCAATCGGGAAAGAAAGAGCGAGATACGATGAGAATACATATTGCTGCAGATGGAACGGACCAGGCAGCATAAGCCTCGGACGGTATATCATTGTCTCGGATGAGAATGCACTGCCCCACGAAGCAGGGCACAGGAAGCAGAGCATGATACTTGGCCCACTGTATCTGGTGATAATCGGCATACCGTCGCTCATATGGTGCATACTTCATAGCTGCACGCGTCTCAGAGCCTTGGACTACTACTCTTTCTATACTGAGGCATGGGCAGAGAGATACAGGAAGGATCAAGGTGCTATCTGATCCCTGTCCTATGAAGGAAAGCCGCCGGGACAGAAGCAAGGACAGCGACCATGCCGCAGGCTATGAATATGTACTGGATGCCAAGATAATCGGCAAGGATGCCGAGAAAGAGCGGCGCGGCAGTATTTGCGATGCTGGTGGAGAGTGAGTTTATGCTGTAGGCGGACTCATATCCACCCTCACCGGCAGCTTCAGCTATCATGGTACTGATGATAGGCACAGTGCCTTTCGTGAAGAAGCCCAGGATAAGGGCCAGGATCGAGATGAAGGCAGCAGATGGCGCGAAGGCAAGAAGGATGAGCGCTATGAAAATACATATCTCACAGCATATGAAGAGGCTGGACTGCCCTATCCTGTCAGAAAGCTGGCCCATTATTAGCTTGCCGAGAAGGTTCCCGATGAAGAATACCGAAGTGAAAAGCCCTACGAAAGCGGCATCAATCCCTCTGGCTGTCAGAAGGAATGGAATGAAGATGAAGAGCGATGAATTAGCAAAGGAATCCAGGAAGCTTGCCGCATTCGACAGCAAGAAGGCCTTGTTATGCAGGACAGAGCGATCCAAGGCGCCTTTTCGGGTCCTTTCATATGATCCAGCTGACTGTCTTCCCGAGATCGCTATGGAGACTGCAGCCAAAGCTATCGCGGCAATGCCGTATATGAAGGCAGTCCTGCGCCATGAAGTCAATCCGATAAGGAACGTCACAGCAGCGGCAAATGCAATCCTTCCGATATCCCCGGTAGCTGCGAATATGCCCATATCCCTCCCAAGCCTGCCATGATCTGCCCCTCTGGCCACAGCTGAGAACGCAACAGGATGGAAAAGACCGAAGGCAATGCTTCCAAGGACAAACGCGGCAGTGACAAGGACAAGGCCGGCAGCTGCGCCCAGGATCAGGAAGCCTATGCCATAGCAGAGCGCTGCAAGGCTAAGCATGCGGACAGAGCCGAACCTTGCGGATGCAATGCCCGCTGGAATTGCCAGTATTATCCCGGAAAAGCTCAGGAGAGAGCCGAGAAGCCCGACGACACCAAGGGAGAGCCCGAACTCATCTGATGCAAATGGAAGGATCAGCGGCATCGCAGCCAGATAGCCATCGTTGAACAGATGAAGAATCGGCAATAACATCATAAGCCTCCCCGCCTCCCCTTACGGAAGACTTCAGTATCATATTCTATACAGCCACGGCAGGAATTGCATCTGGAAAAAACAGGGTGGACTTGCCACCCTGCCAAAGCTTGTTCCCTCAGCGGGACTCAATTGATTGGATAGAGGCCTTCAAGATAGCTTATGAACACCTCATTGAGCATAGGACCTTCGGTAATCACGCGGCCGAACATCGTATAGCCATCGCCGCCTGCGGCCATGAAGTCATTCGTCGCGACCTTGTACATGGTCTCAGTGTCAGAAGGATCAAGAAGCTGATCGCCGAGATAGACTCTCTTTATCCTCTCACCTGCCGGAGCCTTTGCACTGTACACGACCTTGAGATCTGTCTGGCTGAATGCTCCGTTCTGCTCAGGAAGCATCGAATAGCCATGCTCAAGAGCTGCATAGATATCAGCAGGAGATATCTCGCATACGGTAAGGGTATTCGTGAACGGAAGCACGTTGTTGATATCACCGAGCGTCACAGGACCTGCCTGCAGGGAAGCCCTTATGCCTCCGCCGTTGACGATTGTGAAATCAGCGCCTGACTCAGCTGTCATCGCATCTGTGATGAGCTTTGCGAGGTTTGTCTTCATCGTCCTTACATATGCCCTCTCCCCATTGAGATCCATAGGGATATTCGCCACAACAGTCGCAAGCACCGCATCAAGCTCGGCGTTCTTCTCGTCAACGTACTGGTCGACCTCTGGATTTGACGGGATCTCGGAGATGCCCAGTGAAGCGAAGAACTCACTATCAGCAGGATTGAGCACATCTTCCGCAGGGATCAGGAAAGCATCAGCGATCGTACCTACGCCATCCTTCACGTGGATCTGCACTACTCCGATATTGTTCATGTACTGGCCAGTAGATACAATCAGTGTCCCATTGACCATCTCACCGCCATCCATGACAGTGTGGCTGTGCCCATCCACAAAGAGATCTATGCCATCAAGGTTCTCACATACATATGTCGATGTTATCCCGCTCTCTCCATCTGGAACGACGCCAAGGTGGCCAAGCACGACAACATAGTCACAGAGCTCGTTTGCAAGATCGATCGCATACTGCGCGTTGTCAATGACTGCATCTGAGATGAAGTCCAGTCCCTCTGTGTTCTTCGGATGGGACTTTGTCTTCGTATCAGGTGTGGAAAGACCAAGCACGCACACCTTGAAGCCGTTGAAATCATATACCTGATACGGCTGGAAGACAAGGTATCCGTCGCTGTCTGTGATATTTGCGCAGAGGATGCGGAACGTTGCGTTATCCTCAGCCCATGATGCAATCTCCTCGAGCCTTCCAGCGCCATAGTTGAAGTCATGGTTGCCAGGCACCATCGCATCATATCCGACTATATCCATTATCTCGGCCACGCTCTGTCCATAGAACATGTTCGCAAGGTTCGTGCCATGGAACGTATCGCCGGCATCCAGAAGAAGGATGTTGTCTGTGATCGACCTGGCCATATCGATGAGCGTGCTGAACTTGGAATATCCGACGCTGCCGTCCTCGCCTTCCATTATCCTTCCATGCACATCGTTGGTATGCACGATGAAGAGATCGAACTCGCTGTCACCCTGATCGTTCTTGACAATCGGCTCCACGCCATATGGATATGCAGTCTCTGCAGGAGCTTCCTCGGCCACAGGCTCCGCGGCCACTGGCTCAGATTCTGCATAAGCTGTGCCGGCGTCATCCAGAAGAGTTGCCACATATGCCTTGAGATCATCAGCAAGGACCGGTGCATATGACTCTGCAGTCTCCCTTGAGACACCTTCAGGGAGATAAAGCCTTACAGTGCCGCTCTCTGGGAAGTCATATGTGATGCCCGCAAGCTCATCGCCGCGCGTTGCCATCTCATATGCGAAGAAATCCTCGACCTCACCTTCTGTGATGTATTCAGGATAAGCGATATCGGCAGAGGAATTGTCGATTGTTATCACGATATCACTGCCATTGAAATCAAAAGTGAAGACAGAAGGGGCTACTGCTTCTTCCGCAGGAGCAAGAGAAGCGATATATGCCGCGATATCCTCACCGAGGGCCGGGACATATGCTTCAGCAGTCTCTTTCGAGACACCCTCTGGAAGATAAAGCCTTACAGTGCCGCTCTCAGGGAAATCATATGTGATGCCTGCAAGCTCATCGCCGCGCATTGCCATCTCATATGCGAAGAAATCCTCGACATCCTGCACCGTGATGTATCCAGGATAGAGGATATCAGCAGAAGATGCGTATACCTTTACGGTGATCCCATAAGGCTCGATAGCGAACTCTGAACACTCCTCAGGGGCAAATGCCGTGATGTCAGAGAGGAAGGTGTCCAGGAAGGCGCTTCTCTCAGCCTCAGACAGTCCTTCCGGATAATCAAGCCTAAGCACCCCTTCCTCCGGGAATGAATAGACAACAGCCGCCGCATCAGCAGGATACAGCCCTACCTCATAGGCAAGGAAAGCCTCCACATCACCTTCCGGGATGCTATCCGGATAGTCTATCAAGGCATATCCATCATATGATGCTGCAGTGATTGTGTTTCCTGAATATGATAACGTCTTCTCTACGGGATCAGTGCCTGCGAAGACAGATGATCCTGCAAAGATCATCGCCAAAGCCAGCACCAGAGTCATAGTCTTCGAAAAGCGATTCACGATTTTCCTCCTTGGACTATCTAATGCAAATCTGCTTTAGACTATACCACAGGGAAATGAGAAAAGAAATTGAAATCCTTGTGCATATAGAAAATGGGCCCCCGAAGGAGCCCTGCCAGAATCAATGTCTATCAAAGACCCGCATAGGATATAAGCGTAGTGACGAGTATTGCCGCAAAGCCATTGGCCTCTGCAAATCCTACGCTCTCAGGATATGAAAGCGATACAGTGCCAGGTCCGTCAATGGTATAGAAGACACTGCCAAGCGTATCGCCATATTCAAGGTTCACAGCTCCGAAGAACCCGGAAACCTCCGCGCTTGTAAGGAAGTCTGGGTACTCAAGCAGAGCCTTGCCGTTCTTGATGGTGATTGAGAGCGAATAGCCATCATAGCTATGCGTCACCTTCACAGGATCGGAAGAATCTGATGGATAGATGGCGTTGACTGTATCGATGACATCAGTGATGAACGCTGCGGAAAGAGCGCGCCTGTCAGCTGCACTGACACCCTCTGGATAGTTCAGCGTGAGCGTATTCCCTGACACTGAATAAGAGACGCCGGAAACAGAGTCGCCGTACTTCATGCTCTCAGCAGCCATGAATGCTGCGATATCATCATCTGTAACGACTCCTGCAGGATACTCCACGGCTGCATAGCCGTCATAGCTCGTGATTGAAAGGGAATAGCCTCTATACTCGACCGCCATCTCCACAGGGACTTCAGCAGCCTCAGCTGGAGCAGCCTCTGCCGGAGCTTCCGCACTCACAGCCTCTGCAGCAGGCTCTTCGGCAGGAGCTGGGACAGGTGGAACATCCGCAACGTTCTCATCAGCCTGTACAGCGACGATTTCTACAGTCTCCTCTGTTGCAGCGCCGCTCTGGCATGATGCAAAGGAAAGCACTACAAGTGCTGAAAGGACAAGTACCAATGTGGTTCTTACAATTCTGTTCATGATTAAACCTCAGTATAAATTGTAGCAGAAAGCAACGGTATAGCTAGTCTTTTGCCACGATTTCATGAAATATTCACATAAAAAAAGACCTATGCAGCAGCATGGGTCTCTTGCACTTGCTCAAAGGCCACGGTCCCTTACATGAGATCCTTTGGCTTTCTTGCGGTGTTGCCGGTCTTCTCGCAGTATGCCACATGGCGGAGCTTGCCGTTCTCGAAGACGCTCTTCATCTTGATAGCGCCGCCCCATCTGCTCATAAGAACCTTAGCACCTTCACGATGTGCGTTCTTTGATACGTTACCTGCCATATTGTTATCCTCCGGTCTTGGTTGAATATCCGACTGATGATACCTATAAACAAAGGCATTGTCAAACATCAGTCTTATATCATTGTTTGCCTGTCCCTTACAAGATGCTCAGGCCATCTATATATGGACAAGGGGCTGAAAGCTCCCTGCCCATAACGATGATATCAGAAGGACCTGAGGAGCGCCATATGCTCCTTTGCCTTCGCAATCCTCTCCAAAGCCTCAGCCTTCTTGCCTTTCTCCTTCTCGATAGCCTCAGGCTTCGCGTGGGAGATGAAGTTCTCGTTGGCAAGCTTCTTCTCCGATGCCTCAAGGAGAGCCTCAGCCTTGCCGAGCTCGGCCTCCAGCCTCTTCAGCTCCGCGTCGACATCTATGGCATCGCGGACGAACACGAAAGCCTCGAAACCGACAGAAGAGACAGGGAAAGCCCCGCTTACATCCTCTCTGCCATCTGTATCCACGATCACAGCGGAAGCACCCATGAATGACGAGAGAAGAGATGTCTCAGATGCAAGGAAATCAGCCTTGCTGCCCTTCTCAAGCCTCATGACGACCTTGAGCTTCTTCTCCGGCCCGATCTGCAGGTTCGCCCTTGCAGCCCTTACGGCCCTTGCGCTCTCCTGAAGCATCGATACGAGAGCCTCGCTTTCCTCATCGCACAGAGCCTCATCGAAAAGAGGATAAGGGGCGACTATCACATCGCCTTTGTGGTTAGGAAGCTTCTGGTAGATCTCCTCTGTTATGAACGAGAGGAACGGGTGCATCAGACGCATGCTCTTCTCGAGGATATCCATGAGTATCGATACGGCAAGGTCCTTCTCCTCATCACTGCCATTCATGAAACGTGGCTTCGATGCCTCGATGTACCAGTCGCAGAAATCATTCCAGAAGAATGAGTAGATAGCCTGGGCAGCCTCATTGAAGCGATAGCTTGCCATGGCCTCCTCGATGGTCTTCGCGGCCCTGTTGAATGATGAGTATATCCAGCGGTCCATGATAGAGAGCCTGCTGCGGTCGATGTCGACGAGGTTCCTGCCCTCGATATTCATCAGAAGATATCTCGTCGCGTTCCAGATCTTGTTCGCAAAGCGCGAGCCGAGGCGGAATGACTCCATATCAATCATGACATCCTGGCCCTGAGCCGCGAGATAGCAAAGCGTGAACTTCATAGCGTCAGCTCCGAAGCGGTCTATGACCTCAAGCGGATCGATGCCGTTTCCAAGCGACTTGGACATCTTGCGTCCCTTTATATCGCGCACAAGGCCTGTTATGACGATGTCATGGAACGGTGCCTTGCCCAGGAACTCCTCTGAAGCCATGATCATGCGGCTTATCCAGAAGAAGATGATGTCATAGGCAGATACGAGGGCATTGGTCGGGAAGAA
>CASFMA010000030.1 GCA_949295675.1 uncultured Spirochaetales bacterium
GATTCTGCTATCGCCCTGAAGTGAAGGTACAGTCCCTTCTGCGTCGGCTTGTTGTAGTAAGGATTCACCAGCAGCACTGCATCAGCGCCTGCGTCCTCTGCATGCTGTGAGAGCCTTATCGCCTCTGTTGTCGCGTTTGAGCCTGTTCCCGCAATCACGGGGACTCTGCCAGCCGCGTATTTTATTGTCTGGGCTATGACCCTGTCATGCTCCTCATGGGAAAGAGTAGGGCTCTCTCCTGTGGTCCCGCATGGAACAAGTCCATCTATCCCTGCCTCGATCTGCTGATTTACAATCCTCTCAAGAGCCTGGTAATCAACTGTCCCGATATCCGTGAACGGGGTTATGAGCGCTGTATAAACACCTCTGAAGCCTTGCATGTCATCTTCCTCCTATGAGATCCGCGACGAAATCGTCCATTGTATATATCCCTGCTGGTTTGCCTGCTATCCATCTGGCCGCCCTTACGGCCCCTTCCGCAAAACCTTCGCGTGATCTTGCAGTGTGCGTTATCTCGATCGTGTCCGCTGGTCCGTCGATCGTCACTGTGTGTATCCCAGGGACATATCCGACACGTGATGATGATATTGATATCATATCCTTCTCTATCCTGCCTTCCGGATTTCCGATCTGCAGGCCTTTCTTCCTATCTATCGCGCCAAGCAGCTTGCTCGCGGTCATGAGGGCTGTTCCAGAAGGGGAATCAGCCTTCTCCCTGTGATGTGTCTCGCTTACAGCCACATCATATGAGTCGATTCTGTTTATTATGCGGCCAGCCTGCGATACAAGCGAAAGGAACAGCTGGACACCGATGGAGAAGTTCCCTGAATAGATGAACCTTGCCTTTGACATGTCGATCTGCCTTCTGATATCTTCCAGCCGATCATACCATCCTGTCGTGCCTATCACTGCAGGTATGCCTGTCTCTGCGTATATCCTTATGTTCTGCTCAATGGCTTCCGCTGCTGAGAAGTCTATAGCCACATCCGATGAGTCAAGCGATGAATATGACGCGGTGCTCGCTGTCGCATCCTCTGCAGACACTGGATCTATTATCGCAGATACCTCATCTTCTTCCGACTGTTCGATGAGCGAGCGTATCATCCTGCCCATCCTTCCATATCCGACGATTGCTACCTTCATTCTGAATCTCCATGCAAGATGATAGCAACATATAACATTTATGTCTATAATTTAACATTATGTTATTTTAATAACAATATGATAGAATATGGAAGGCCTGATCTGCTTTGCACAGGGTTGCGATGCAGATATATTAACGGTATGAGAAGCATCGTATTCAGTGATGTGGATGGCACGCTCCTGGACAGCAGCCACAGGATAAGCAATGTCACTCTTGAGTCTATACGCAGCCTTGGCAGGAGGGGTATCCCTTTCGTGATAGTCTCCGCGCGGAGTCCTTCAGGGATCTTCCCCATATTCAGGCGTTATGGCTTCCGCACTCCCATAATCGCGCACAGTGGCGCCCTTATCATCGATGAGGATGGGAAGGTCCTGTTCCACAAGGGGATCAGCAAGGACAAGGCAAGGTCTGTAATATCATTCATGGAGTCGGAAAAGATGGATCTGGCATACAACATATTCTCATATGACAAGTGGTATGTGAGGGATAAGTCAGATGCCCGCATCATGAATGAGGTGCGCATAGTTGAAGCTGAAGCGGAGGAGGGCTCTGTTGATTCCGTCACATCTGATTCCATCAGCAAGATATTCTGCATCTGCGATCCTGAAATGACAGACAGCATTGAGCTCAGGCTCAAGGACGCATTCGGCGATCTTTCCATCGTCAAGTCAGATGATTATCTTATAGAGATCATGGCGGAGGGGGTATCAAAAGCCAATGCTGCCGGGATCATGTGCAGGCATTATGGGCTGGCTCTGGAGGATGCAGTGGCCTTCGGTGACAACTACAACGACGAGGAGATGCTTCATGCTGTCGGACATGGATTCCTCATGGGCAATGCTCCCCAGCCTCTGCGTGAAAGAGTTGCCTTGCATGCGGATGACAATGACCATGACGGGATAGCCAAGGCGCTTGTAGGGCTGGCTCTGGCCTGATGATCCTGCGATTCTCCGGCGTGGCTGCCATCGCTCACGATGGCTGGGCATGATCAGGCCTGTCCTTCATCATCCTTGCTCTTTGCGAATATGAAGAGACGTCCTGCAAGATAGTTGCATATGCCTACAGCGAGGTTCGATATGAACTTCCAGACCGTATGGTTCAGGTCGAGTATATCGACGGCAATGAACATTATAATGACATCAAGCGCTCCGCTTGCGGCTCTGCAGAGATAGAAATACAAGAGTTCCTGCAGGAAAGAATGCTTGTTCCTTGCCCCTTTGTCACGGAATACGATGTATTTATTCGTGAAGAATGCGAATGTCACTGCAAGGAGCCATGAAAGGGCGACCGCTATGACATTGGCAAATCCGGCTTCCTTGTAAAGGAGCTCGTAGCTAAGCATGTTCACCAGCGTTGCCATGAAGCCGAATATGCAGTAGATGATGAAATCAGGACATTTTCTCTTCACCCGACAAATCGTAATGAAGTGGATGTGGATTGTCCACTGGGAAGAGTTTATCATTTGGCTATGAAGCTTTTGGTGATAAATCCCGGTTCGACATCAACGAAGATAAGCGTGTTTGAGGACGATAGCAATATCTTTACTGAGAGCATATTCCATGATGCTCCTGAGCTGCTCAGGTACAGCACTGTGAATGATCAGATCCCGATGCGAAGGCGTGTCGTGCTTGATTCTCTTTCCCGTCATGGCCTGTCGATCTCTGATATCGATGTATTCATAGGGCGCGGTGGTTGCGCATATTCCCAGAAAGAGGGTGTCATGGCAATAGATGAGCGCCTTTACTCCGATACGAAGGATGACAAGGGCGGCAGCGACCATCCTGCCAAGCTTGGCGTGATGATGGCTTATGAGTTCGGCCGTGAGTACGGCAAGCCTATGTATACGGTAGATCCGACCAATGTCGATGAATTTGATGACATAGCGAGGATAACCGGGCTTAAAGGGGTTTACAGGAGGGCCCAGTCCCATGTGCTCAACCAGAAAGGAATCGCGAGGCTGCATGCGGAGTCGATGGGCAGGAAGTATGAGGATTGCTCTTTCATCGTATGCCATATTGACGGCGGGATCACTATTGCAGCGCATAGGCGAGGGAGGATGGTCGATGGAACAGAAGGCGCTGGGGGCGATGGGCCTTTCACCCCTACACGCCTTGGCTCAATACCTCTGATGGAGACTGCAAGGTTCCTTGAGACGCACAGCCCTGAAGAGCTTGAGGCCATGTGCTCACGTTCCGGAGGGTTCGTAAGCCATTTCGGCACATCGGACTCCGACAAGGTCCACGCCCTCAAGGAAAGCGGCGATGCCCATGCTTCCATTGTCTGGGATGCGATGGTTTACCAGATATGCAAATCTATAGGTGCCATGGCGGCAGTGCTTGAGGGGAATGTCGATGCAATCCTGCTTACCGGAGGCCTTGTCCGCTTCAGCGATATAGTCGAAGGCATAAGGAAGCGCTGCGCATGGATTGCTCCTGTCCATGTATATGAAGGCGAGGTTGAGCAGGAAGCGATGTGCAGCGAGGTCCTGAAGGTCATACGTGGGGAGAAGATGGCGAATGCCTATACAGGCAGGCCCGTATTCGAGGGCTTCCCTTGGGATTGATTCCAGACCATACTGTTGTCCACACAATGGGCCTGCTTAAGCTTTTTCCTGCACTTTACGCAAGCCCAAGCCTACAAACGCGGTAATGAAATATTGGCAACGAATTTCTGCAGCTGCGATTAAATGCTCTATTGCTTTTACCGGCGACCGGACTTGAACCGGTAAGGGTTGCCCCGGCAGATTTTGAGTCTACTGTGTCTACCAATTTCACCACGCCGGCGATATGCCTTGATATAATAGCAGAGTGGGTGAAGACCTTCAAGGATTTCTTCATATTTTGTAACGCGTTGTGCATGCCTGTATGGGCAAGTTGCCAATTATCTTGTATCGTATTGATATGCTCAGAAGGTTTTTCGCGCTTATTGTTGTTCTTTGTCTATCATTTTCAGTATTTGCCGCATCTTATGACAATGCGGAGGCGATTCTTATCTCTGATATTCCGATTACATATGGCGACGAGTCATTCAGGGAGAGGATATTGGAAAAGACACGCGGTGAGCGCGATCCCATAGGCCTTGTCCTGACAGGGGGCAGTGCAAGGGCCTTGGCGCATCTTGGTGTGCTTGCATACCTTGAGGATGAGGGTATAATCCCTGATTTCATAGTGTCCAACAGCATGGGCTCTATAATAGGATTGCTCTATGCTGCAGGGCTTTCTCCTTATCAGATAATAGATGTGCTGACATCAGTGGATCTTTCGTCCCTTTTTGCCTTCACCCTCCCTGTTGAGGGAGGCCTGCTTCATCCTGCAGGGCTTGAGACGCTTATCAAGGGGGTAGTGGGCGATGAGCTGCGTCTTGAGGACCTTGATATACCTGTGATGGTGGTGTGCGAGGATCTTGTGACGAAACGCGAGATAAGGATATGCGAAGGCGACTTCACTGATGTGCTTTTGGCATCTTTTGCGCTTCCTGCCTATTTCTCGCCGCGTGAGTATAACGGGCATCTGCTCATCGATGGCGGGGTAGTGTCATTGGCTCCTATCGATGCGGCCTTTGAGTACTCTGATACAGTCATCGTATCCACGACGTTCTACAATCTTGCGACCCTTGACCTGCGGAACATAATAACCATCCTCAATTCATCTTTCGATATAGGCAAGAACCAGAAAGCAGCGGCTGCGATGAGGGAGCATGATGATTTCATCTGGATCCGCTGCGATGTGGAGCAGTTCTCGTTCATGGAATTCGGGAAGATGGAGGATATGGCAAAGATCGGATACAAGAGCGCGGCGGCCATGTCCGATGAGCTTTCTGCCATATATCGTTCTCAGCTTCCGCGCCATATGATATCTCTCAGGCGCAGCTATGACGGGAAGATCGCGGCGGCGACAAATGGACTGAAGTATTTCAATCGCGTGGAGGCGATATCCCCTTCATATACGCTTGGGATATGCTTTGAGTCCAATATGGACCGTGAGTTCAGGCGCTTTTTGAACAACTCTGCTGATTTCGCATTGGATTTCGACTACAGGAACCATGGCTTCGAGGCTGGGGTGTCGCTTGGTTTCGCCTTTGATTTCGTGACTCCACAGACTGCCGGGGCATATCCGATGGTCGAGGGCTATGTATCGTACTATCCTCTTGATAACCTCCGCATCACGCTTGAGTCATCCCTTGATTTCAACCATGACCCATGGTATGTGCCAGAGCTATATGCAAGGCAGGGCCTGGATTGGGTGATCTGGGCTTCTGAGGGGCTTTTCGATATCGCGTTCAAGGAAGCTCTTGAGTACAGGACCGATTTCTCAGGCGGCGATGCGCTTGTGCTTTCAGGATTCTTTGATGGCAGGCTGTCGCTTGACTGGTTCAATCCCGATATGGCTCTTGGCTATATGCTGGTTGCCAGAGGGAACGGCTTCAGCGAGCCTCGGCACTTCATCGATATTGATATATCCGCACGGTTCAAGCTTCCGCCAGCTGATTCGCTTTACATAGATGCCCGTGTGTTCTCCAGGCTTGCCATGCGCTTTGACGGGAATGGGGATGTGCCTCTGTTCCTCTCAGATGGCTATACAAGCCCTAATGTGATGAAGGATTCCGGTTTCATAACACCTGCTGATTATCATATAACGATGATCTCTCTCGGCTTTGGCTATGATATCCCATACTCTCCTACATTCGGGGAGTTCGTGATCATAGAGAACTCGGAGATCGGCATTTACTGCGATCTGCTTATACGCGATGCAGCAGTGAGCGTCTCGACAGGAGTCGAGCTGCAGACTGCATTGTCGCTCATAGGGCTTGTGGACCTTCCGATACGCATCCGCCTAGGCTATGATTCGTGGGCGAATAATTTCGCAGCTTCGTTCCTGCTGTCGCTTAAGTATTAGTCCTGATGCTTCTCAAGCCATCTTTCGTCTTCATCGGTGAGGTCGGTGTTTATATCACCGTCCTCATCATCGACGATATCCTTCTCAGGCAATACTTCCTTCTTGAAGTCAGGCTCTGCGGGGAATCCTGGAAGAAGCGTCCTTTCTTCCGTTGGCTCTCCCTTGCCCCATTCAGGCATCAGCCCTGAGGATGACGCGCATATATCACTCTCAACAGCATTGATGAAAGGCAGTATCTCATCGCCGGTCTCAAGCGCTTTCCTCATCTTCTCGATCTCATCAGGCTGATACACCGATATATTCGTGAACAGTGTCGATCCAGCCTTCTCAAGCTCCTGGCGGGCCTTTTCGATCTCGCCGTAGTGCATATGGACGAAAGCCATATGGACATAGGGATCCGCAAACGATGGAGTGACCGTGTCGAATATCGCGAACAGCGTAGCTCCTGCGAGGTCCCACCGTCCGTCAAGCATGTGGACAATCGACTGCGAGTCAATCACCGCAGGCGATGATGGATAGCGTGATACGGCTTCCTTCACATTCTTCCTGAAGTTCTTCCTGTCTCCCTGCCGAAGGTAGTATACCCCAAGGTTGACATACAGGTTCCTGTCAGTAGAGCCATCATCTTCCTTTGCGCTCTCGCATAGCCTTATCGCCTCGTCAAGGTCACCGTTGGCGAAGTAGTACATCGAGAGTGTGATCTTCGCCAGCCCTGCGATATCCTTCTTCCTGCTGCTTGTCACTGGGATAAGCGCGTTCTTTGCCTTCTCCTGATCGCCATACTGCATCAATATTGATGCTGCTATGACAAGGTAGTTGTCAGGCATTCCGGCATTTATGGCTTTGTCCAGATAGCCGACAGCCTCAGGGAATCTTGATACATCCTTTGCCCTTATTATCTTTGATGCCTTGCTGAAGTAGTATGAGCTTCGTGAGGAGAAGCAGAGCAGGACTACTGCAGCGATCAGGATCGCCAGTATAAGGGATCTTGGCACAGCCTCTATCATAGACAGTCCGAATCCAATCAGAAGAAGCACTATTGCCGGTACTTGTTTGTATTTTCTCATCTGAACCTACCATTGAGTCTTGATTTTCAGTATGTTATCATCCTCTCAGCCTATGGGAAAGAGGATATTGCTACATGTATGCTGCGGACCTTGTTCCACTTCAAGCGTGGAAAGGCTTCTCTCTGAGGGTTATGAGCCTGTTCTTTTCTTCTCAAACAGCAATATCTTCCCACATGATGAGTTCATCAGAAGGTATGAGAACCTTCTTGTTGTCGCGAGGCTCAACAATCTTGAGGTCATCATGGATGACTGGGACCATGGCTCATGGCTTGATGCTGTGAAAGGCCACGAAGCTGACAGAGAGCATGGGGAGCGCTGCATGATATGCTTCCGCTTCAATCTTGAGCGGGCCGCGAGGAAGGCCAGGGAGCTTGGCATCAATGCGTTCACAACGACGCTTACAGTCTCGCGCTTCAAGCCGAGCGCTGCCATATTCAGCATCGGAGACAGCCTGCCAGGCTTCGAGAAGATAGACTTCAAGAAGAAAGATGGATTCAACAGGTCAGTGATCCTTTCGAAGGAGCTTGGGCTTTACAGGCAGGACTACTGCGGATGCGAGTTCTCGCTGAGGGACAGACGATGAGAAAGCTGTTCAAGTTGCTCACATCACGACTTCTCTGGTCAGTGCTTGCCTTCATACTCCAGTTCGCCGTGATAGCATATTTTGTATTCTGGGCAAGCTATGTGAAGGGGTATCTGCTTTTCTTCTCGATCTTCTCGATCCTGATGGGCTTTGTGGTATTCACCAGACCTGAGAAGCCGGCATACCGTACTGTCTGGATATTCCTGATCTGCATATTCCCTCTCTATGGGGCTGTATTGTATTTCCTCATGGCCAACAAGAAGCTTGGCTACTTCTCCCGCAGGAAGACTGAGGCTTTCAGGAAGTCCTTGCCACGCGATAACTCAGTCCCGCACAATGCCGATGAGGAGCTTTACGCCCTGTCACCGGAATTCAGGAAGCTCTCGCTTTTCGTCAAGAACTCGACAGGGATGTCTGCGTGGGTAGATACAGAGTGCACTTATTTTGAATATGCCGATGAATTCTTCCTGGATCTTCTTGAAGAGATAAGGAAAGCCAGCAAATTCATATTCATCGAATACTTCATAATAGGGGAAGGGCACTGGTGGACGAGGATCCTTTCCGAGCTTGAGCAGAAGGTCAGGGAAGGTGTTGATGTCCGTGTCATCTATGATGATATGGGCTCAATCAGCTCTCTGCCTAAGAACTATGACAGGAAGCTCAGGGCAAAGGGCATCAAGGCTGTCGTGTTCAACCGCGTACGCTTCCATTTCAACCCGAGGCTTAATTTCCGCGATCACAGGAAGATATTCGACATAGACGGGAACATATGCTACACAGGCGGGCTGAATCTGGCAGATGAATACTCAAATGACGTGATCCGTTTCGGCTACTGGAAGGACAATGCGGTCAAGATCAAGGGATCTGCTGTCATGAACTTCACGCTTATGTTCCTTGAGATGTGGGCTGGCGTGGCAGGGGCTGACGACAACCTTTCATGCTATCTGCCGACAGTCAAGGGGAGAAGCGAGGGCTTCGTGCAGCCTTTCGGGGACAATCCGCTGGATTCCGATACGACTACTGAATATGTCTACATGAAGATGATAAGCATGGCGGAGCGCAATATATGGATAACGACGCCGTACCTCATCCCTGATGACTCGATGATCGAGGCCCTTTCGATAGCGGCGCGGTCTGGGGTGGATGTCAGGATAATAACGCCTCACTATCCTGACAAGAAATCTGTATTCGAAGTGTCGAGATCAAACTATCTGCAGCTTCTGAAAGCCGGTGTGCGCATATATGAATATATTCCGGGATTCATACACTCGAAGACATTCCTTGTGGATGATGAGATAGCAGTCGTTGGCACCACGAACATCGATTACAGGTCATTCTACCTCCATTTTGAGCTATCTGTCCTGTTCTTTCGTTCACCTATCGTCGGATGCGTCAGGGATGATTTCCTGAGGACATTCGGGATGTCGAAGGAGCAGAGCATCGAAGATGCCAGGAATGTGGGGATGATCAAGCGGATAGTAAGGTATTTCCTAAGGCTGTTCTCTCCCGCGCTGTGACTTGACTATGAAGGTTTCTACCCTTACTCTTTTCTTATGGATACTGTAGATAGAAAAAGAAGGAAGGTTGTTGTACCGACTCCTGAGGAAGAGGCCAGAAACGCGTATGAGGATATAATCAGCGTGTTCTCATCAACAACTGACCCTGATGATATGAAGGCTCTCTTCGATGATATCTTCACTGAGTCTGAGAAGAAGGATTTCGTTACGAGATGGCTGCTTATGGATGATATCTACAAAGGCAAGCCACAGCGCGAGATAGCGTCGAACCGCGGCCTCTCATTGTGCAAGATAACGCGTGGCTCAAGGATGCTGAAAAAAGAAGATGGCTTCATGCGCCACCTTCTTTCCTCAAGATATGATGAGGATCATACGCACATCTGAGCCTTCCTGAGCGCCTGCATCACCGTCTTGTCCATGTCGTAGTACGCATAATCGGCAAGACGGCCGCCTATGATAAGGCGCTCTTCCTTCTCGGCTCTCTCCCTGTATCTGAGGTAAAGCGCGTTGTTCGCATCATCGTTTATCGGATAGAAAGGCTCATCTGTCTTCTCATAATCGACAGGGTATTCACGGCTGATCCATGTTACAGGCGAGCTGTGGCGCGCAAAGTGCTTGTGCTCTATTATCCTTGTCCACTCTGTCTCCCTGTCTGTGTAATTGACCACGGCGACTCCCTGATAGTTCTCCTTCTCTATCCGTTCCTCCTTGAATATCTCAGAGCGATACTGAAGCTTTCCGTATTCATAGCCGTAAAGCCTGTCAAGGCAGCCTGTGTATAGCGTCCTGTCAGCAAGACTGTCCCAGTATCCCCGTCTTTCAAGATAGTCTTCGCCTGTCAGGACATCAACGCCTTCAAGGAGCTTCTCTATAAGGCCTGTATAGCCTTCATCAGGTATTCCCTGGTACGTATCATTGAAGTAGTTGTTGTCATATGTGAATCTGACAGGCAGACGCTTGATTATCGAGGGGGGAAGCTCGCTTGCGCTGCGTCCCCATTGCTTTTCCGTGTATCCCTTTACAAGGATCTCGTAGATATCGCGCCCGACAAGGCTGATTGCCTGCTCCTCCAGGTTCCGGGGCTCTCCCTTTATCTCGCTGCGCTGTTCAGCTATCCTTGCCATTGCCTCATCAGGGGTCGCTATGTCCCACATCCTTGAGAATGTGTTCATGTTGAACGGCATGTTCAGGATGCGTCCCTTGTAGTTCGCGATAGGGGAGTTTATGAAGGTATGGAACGGGACAAGCGATGTCACATAGTCCCATATGCCCTTATCCGACGTATGGAAGATATGCGCGCCATAGACATGTATGTCTATTCCATCACGTTTCTCCGTGTATATGTTCCCGCCGATATGCCCTCTTCTCTCGATCATAAGCACAGAGTGGCCTTTCTTGATCGCCTCGTGGGCGAATACTGCTCCGAATAGGCCTGAGCCTACGACCAGGAAAGAGTAGTGATCCTTCATTTCCTTCTCCTTTTCCCTCTGCCGGCCTTGCCGCGTTTCCTTTCAGGGAATGAAAGCCGTCCGTCTTCGCCGGGGCGTGTATCCCTGCCATATGGCTGGAAGTCCTCTTCCCAGTCCTTTCTTCTTTTGCGGCCTTTCAGCGCGTCTCTCTTCCCTGATGCCTTCCTCTTTGGCTCTGCCTTCCTTTCCTGCTTTGCCCGCGTCACGATCGGCTTTCCCTTCACCGTACGTTCTTCATATGATTTCAGGATACGCTCAGCGATTGAATAAGGCGCGCTGACGAATGAGCAGTCATCATGTACTTCTATCTCAGAGAGATCCTCATCCCTCACTCCTGATTGCTCGATGATTATGTTTGCGAGCATGCCTTTCGTGAGGCCATCCTTCCTGCCCCGTGCGATGAAGAGCCTGGTTGTCCCTTCTTCGTCAAGCAGCGCTTTCCTTCCTTCGGCTTTCCTCTGCCTTTCCTTCTTCGCCTTTGGGGTTATAGCCTCTATCTTCCTGTACTGGGAGATATCAAGCTCGTTGCGGTAGAAATACCCCAGAAGGCTTGCGAACGCGCTTTCAGGATCCCTGCCGATCAGTACTGCACGTGCGATATCAAGATAGTCGCTCTTAGGCTCCTGCAGCAGTGCTTCCTCGACCTGTGCCGTGATCCTTGCCTTCTTCCCCTCTATTATGTCCTCAGCTCTCGGTATTTCTTCCTTGCGTATCTCTGCGCGTGAGGCCTTCCTTATGAACGAGAACTTCCTTGCCTCTGATGGCGTGATGAACGTTATGGCTGTACCGCTCTTGCCGGCCCTTCCCGTACGTCCGACCCTGTGTATGTAGATCTCAGGATCCTGTGGGATGGAGTAGTTGATCACGTGGGTAAGGTCTTGTATATCAAGCCCTCTTGCCGCGACGTCTGTAGCCACGAGTATCGAGATCTGATGCTCTTTCATCTTCTTGAGGATCTGCTCACGCTCCCTTTGCGAAAGATCGCCATGGAGGGATGCTGCATCATAGCCCCTGTCTCTGAGCTTGCCTCCGATCTCGTCGCACTGCAGCTTGGTCCTGCAGAACACGACGCCGTAGAAATCGCTTTCCTTGTCGATTATGCGAGTAAGGGCCTCAAGCTTATCTGACTCACGGACCTCGTAGTATATCTGATCGGCGCTGAGCGTCGCGCTTTCCTTCTTCTGCGTGCGTATAATCTCAGCATTCTTCATGAAGCTTTCGGCAAGCTTCATGATTTCCGGCGGCATTGTCGCGGAGAACATGAGCATCCTCTTCTTCTCAGGGACAGCCCTCAGAACCTGCTCGATATCATCAATGAAGCCCATGTCGAGCATCTCGTCAGCCTCGTCAAGGACCATGAACCGGAGATTCTCCAGCTTCAGCGAGCCGCGTCTTATATGATCAAGTATCCTGCCAGGTGTACCGACGACTATCTGCACGCCTTTTTTCAGCTTCTTCAGCTGGGCTTCCATGCTTGCGCCGCCGTATATAGGCGTGACTTCCAGCCTGCGCTCGCCACGAAGCGAGCCTATCTCCTCTGCAACCTGTCCGGCAAGCTCCCTTGTCGGAACAAGTATCAGGGCCTGCACATCCGTGGAAGCCGGATCGATTGTCTCGATTATAGGGAGTGCGAAAGCTGCTGTCTTTCCTGTGCCTGTCTGGGCCTGGCCGACTATCTCTGTTCCTTCCTCAAGAAGCCTCGGTATCGCAAGCTTCTGTATCTCTGTCGGCTCCTCAAAGCCCTTGTCCTTCAATGCTCTCAACGTAGGCTCTGTAAGCCCTAATGCCTTAAAACCTGGGAGTAATTCATCCATATGCCGTCATTGTATCAAAATAGCGTGCTGTGTCTACATCCCCTGATATGAGATGATCCCGTATGCGTCCGCAAATGTGACGACATCCCCGTTTTCCCTCCGGAATGATCCGGAGCATCTGATGAATTCCTTCGTGATGCCGGCATCTGACGCCGCAGCCACAGGAATGGCCTCGATCTCGACCCTGCTTCCTTCCTCGCTTACGATCCACTTGTCTGTCATCCGCGTGAAGAGCATGGATCCAAGCTTGTCGATCTTCCCTCCGTACGTGATTGAATTGATGTATCTTTCCTCTCCAGCTGCTATGCTCCATCCACGGCATAGGATGATAGCTGATGTCACGGGCCTTGGAAGCTTTGAGCGCGTATAGCAGAACGCGCCTGCTGCTGATCCGGAGAGCATTATCGGGTTGTGGCCTGCGAACATTATGCCTTCAGCATCCATAGGGCTTTCTATGGTCCTGAGCCCCCATCTGCTGCTGTCCTCCTTAAGCGAGAATGCCGCGCTTATCGCCTCATCGGAATTCCCTGAAAGCTCTATATGTGCCTTAATGCCGCAGTTGCCGTCCGGAAGCTCCATGTAAGGCGCTGTCATCAGCAGCTGCCTTTTCCTTCCTCTCTTCACCGCGGCCATAGTCATGGAACTGTCAGCGAATGTTATCTCGCTGTCGCTTGCGGCATCCTCAGGAAGAGGGGAGTGGCTGGCCAGTGAGATCTTCGAGGACATGACCATCTCGCACTTTCCACGATCTATGTCCGCATAGGTGATCCTGTTCCAGAGCTTCATGCCGCTTGATCCGGATTCGGAGAGCATTATGAACGAACGCTCCGGGTCTATTATCAGATAGCTGTCCCATTCCCTAAGGCCCGAGCCTCTGGCTTCCTTCCTGGAATATGTCCAGAGAGGGGTCCTTGCCCATCCTTCCTCTGTAAGCGTCTTTCCAGCGTTGAGAAGCGGGGTCCGGGATATCTTTTCATGTTCCATGGCTATAAGTATAACAAAAAAAGACGGCCGCAGCCGTCTTTTTCTCTATTGGATCACGCTTATCCCACGATGGATGAGAAATATACGTTCACGAAGTTATCCTCGAAGCTGTCCGATGCCATGACGGATGACTGGAGGTCGCTCTGTGTTACGTATGGCACGAAGAATGAAGGATAGAGCGATGTCATATAGGATGACTGCAGGTCATTATTGCCTTCACTCTCGACTGAACGCACGATTATGTAATCGCTGCCTGACTGCACAGGTGCAGACACTGTCCCGATCTCAGATGTGAAGATCTCCCTGTTGAAGTCCTCGTTTCCATATGCCGCGTTCGCGAGACGGTAATCTGGGTCCGTGGCGGAGAGTCCGCTGATCATCTGCGAAGAGGCCGGGTTCGGAGCTGCTGCGCCGACTTCCGTGACTGTGACACCATAGACTGCGGCGGCATCATCCCAGCTTGCCTGGGCTGTCTGGTAGACCTCGTCAGCCTTTGTCTGTAGATATGCGTTCATGGTCTCCGGATCGTTTTCCGCAATATATGACTTGACTGCGTTGAGGTTGTCGATCTCCTCGAGATCCGCAGCAGCTGTCTCGCTGTTGATCCTGTAGATAGCATAGCCGCTATAAGTCTGGAATGGTCCCATGATATCTCCGGCAGCCCCTGAGAAGACAGTAGTGGCATTTGTGCTGTCAACAAGCTGTCCTTCGAGGTTGTAGAGCATTACGCGTCCCATCGCTCCTTCTGCATCCTTATAGCTGTCAGTGGAACTCTCGGCAGCGGCGCTCTCGAATGTCTTCTCGCCGCTCTGCACAGATTCAAGTATCGTATTGGCCTCATCCTCCGTAGCTACGGTTATCACAGAGAGGTCGATTGTCTGGAACGGTGCAGGATTCTCCTCCGCATATGCCCATGTATCTGTATCTGGATATGTCTCAGCGCCTACTGTGATATATTCAAAGGCCCTGGTCCTGCCGTTGAGATCCGCAACGAACTGGCTCTCGGCATCAGATGTCTTCACGTCTGCGATATCGCTGAGGACAAGCTGGGAAGGAAGCACCTCCTCTATCTGTGTCCTGATAGCAGACTTCTCCACAGCAGATGCGTTCCTGTATATCTCCGGGTCGAATGTCCCGTTCTCATTGTTGAACTGCCCGCTCTGGATGATGGCATCATTGACCATCGAGTCAGTGACTGTGATCCCCGCCTGCTCAGCCATCTGCCTGAGCGCAGTCTCGAATACAGTCGTGTAATATGCCTGATAATATATCTGGAAGCTGTTAGCAGCATCCATAGGATACTGGCTTGCCAGCGATGCAATCTGATTGTAGAAGTAGTTGCCGTATTCAAGCTCTATCTTCTCGCCGTTGTATCTTCCGAACTCTATGGAATTGTTCCCGCCTGAAAGAGCAGTCGTCGGAAGGATGAATGTGATGGAGATGAGTATGAGTACAACAACTCCGATTATCCAGCCTATAGACCTTTTCTGATGCTTCTTCCCACCTTTCTGCTTGGTGTTTCCCTGCTGTGGGAACTCAATACCCTTTTGATTATCTGAAGGCATTTCTTGACCTCTTTTTCCCAGTTGGTATAAGCGTGCTGCCACACTAGGGACAGCTTCTGTAAAGCTATCATTGATATTGCTCTTCTGTCAATTTCATATGACCTCTTTTGTCTTCCATCTTCCGCTTGCTATCCTGGTCGAGAACAGTATGCCGCGTGCAATCCAGTCCATATACATCGCATACCATATTGCCTCTATTCCCATCCCGAAGCCCTTGACCAGCAGATATGCGCCGCCAACGCGGAATATCCACATGGATGAGAATGACGCGAAGAGGATGAAACGGACATCGCCGACAGCCTTGAGCATGTTGGGAAGCGAGAAGGCGAGCGGCCATGTCACAGAGCACGCGATCAGGCACAGCCTGCATATAGGTATTGCCCTGGCAAGCGATGATGCTTCCAGCCCGTATACAGATATGACTGACGGTGCAAGTATGAAGAACGGCGTGTTTATGACGAGCGTGGAGATGTATACAAGCGCAAGCAGGTATTTCGTGTAGTAGCTTATATCCTTGAAGTTGTTCTTGCCTCTGCACTGGCCTATGATGGTTATCAGCGCGAGGTTAATGCCGTTTCCTGGAATGTTTGAATACGCGTTGAAGTTCCCCGCAACCGCGTTGATGGCGATAGCCGATGTCCCAAGCGATGCAGTGAGGGACTGGACCATTATCTTGCCTATGTGGAATGTGGTCCCTTCAAGCCCTGCCGGGATTCCTATCCTGAGTATCCTGCGGATTATGGAGAGGTCGACAGGTCCCTTGATGATGCCGTCTATGCTGAGTATGTCGCTCTTCTTGTGCAGCAGGAATGCCATTACTGCAAATCCGGCGATCCTTGACAGCAATGATGATATCCCCGCTCCCCGCGGCCCCATGCCGACGACATAGATTAGGAATGCGTTCCCTCCTATGTTGATGACATTCATGAGCGCTGATACGCCCATCGTGCGGAAGCTTCTGTTCTCAGCTCTCGACAGGGCCGTAAGCGCTGAATAGAGGGCGAGGAAGGGGTAGGAGATGAGTATCGGGACGAAGTATTCGTCCGTATATGCCTTCACATCGCTTTCTATGGTCCCGAAGAAGAGATCTATTATCGTGCCCCTGATCGGAAGGACGATTGCCGTGAGCAGGATCGATACGGCTGCCGATATGTAAAGCAGGTTCTTAGCCCCTGTGCGGGCATTTGCCTCATCTCCTCTGCCAAGGTACTGTGATACAACAACAGCGCCTCCTGTCGCGAAGGCGCTGAAGAGATTTATCAGCAGGTTCGAGATCGTATCGACAAGCGATACTCCGGAAACAGCTGCTTCCCCGCATGTTGAGACCATTATGGTATCAGCCATGCCTATAAGTATGCTCAGGAATGAATCCGCTATCAGGGGGATTATAAGTGAGTAAAGCTCTTTCCCTGAGTATTGGTGCTCCATTTCAGTTCGTCAGGAGTCCCTCATCAGAGTCGAACTCCTTGTTCCTTATATGCCTGAATTCAGCTACAAGACCCTGCACGGTAAGCTTTGATTTCTCAGCTCCGCTTACATCAAGGATGATGTGGCCTTCATCCATCATAATCAACCTGTTGCCATAGTCAATAGCGAACTGCATATTGTGTGTCACCATCATGGCTGTGAGGTGGTCGCGTTCTATATATTCCTTGGTCAGGTTCATGACGATCTCGGCGTTCCTTGGGTCAAGCGCTGCCGTATGCTCATCAAGAAGCATCAGCGATGGCTTTGAGAGAGTTGTCATGAGAAGGGTGAGTGCCTGCCTCTGTCCTCCTGAAAGAAGTCCGACATTGTCCTCCATCCTGTCTTCCAGGCCGATAGTCTCAAGCATTCTTCGGAAGCTTGCCTTCCTCTCCTTGGTAAGCCCGAACTTCAGCCCCTTCATCCCTTTCGAGGACGCGAGGTTCATGTTGTCCTGTATGGACATGTTCGCGCTTGTGCCCTTTGTCGGATCCTGGAATATCCTGCCGATGTTGAAGGCTCTCTTGTATTCAGGAGCGTGCGTTATGTCCTTCCCGGAAAGCTTGATCGTGCCTGACGTGACAGGGAATGTCCCTGCGATCATGTTGAACAATGTGGACTTTCCTGATCCATTGGATCCTATTACGCAGATGACATCGCCATCATTGACTGTGAGGTTTATATCCTCAAGCGCTACTTTCTCATTCACGGTGCCTGGAAAGAACACCTTTGTCACATGGCTGATCTCAAGCATTTTTCCCCTCCTTGTCATTGCCAATCACTCTTGCTATCGCTTTCCTCCTGGCGCCCTTGTCGGAAGCTATCGCCCTCGTCTGCGCAACAGCGAGCGAGATGATCACGAGTATGCCTGTGAGAAGCTTGAAGTCATTCGGGGTTATGCCTACAAGATATCCGTATTTCCTTCCGAGGAACATGAGGGCCTTGTATATTATGGCGCCGAATATCGCGCGCAGCGTTATCAGCGAGATGCGGTTTGAGGAGAACAGGAATTCACCGATCATGATTGCAGCAAGTCCCTGCACGACCATTCCCTGCCCGAGGTTCGCGTCGGCAAAGCCCTGATACTGGGCAAGCATTCCGCCGGAGAGGGCAATCAGGCCGTTTGACAGCCCAAGCCCTATCAGCTTGAGCACGGCGGGATTCATCCCCTGTGAGAGTATCACCTGCTCATTTCCGCCAAGGGCCCCGATTGACTGCCCGATATCGGTACGGAAGAACACATCCATCAGTATCTTCACGAACAGCACGAAGATCAGAGTTCCGGCAAGCGCTGCGAAATCGCTGGGAAGGAATGAGAAAGCCTTTGGGAACAGGCGATAGAGCGTGTCTACACGCACCAGCGATACATTAGCCTTGTTGCCGAGGATCCTAAGGTTGATGGAGTACAGCATTGTCATTGTCAGGATACTTGCGAGCAGCCCAGGTATGTGCAGCTTGTTGTGTATCGTTGCTGTCACGAGGCCGCAGAGGACACCTGCGACAAACGACATGAGCAGCCCCATAGGTATGCCGAGACCATTGACTATGCACATTGTCGCGACAGCGGCGCCTGTGGCAACAGATCCATCACAAGTCAGATCTGCAAGATCCAGTATCCTGTAGCTTATGAGTATGCCAAGGACCATTATCGAGAAAATAAGACCTTCAACGAAAATACCTTCAATCATATAAACCTCAAAGAGAGAAGACCGCCCGACGGCGGCCTTCATGGATTCTAGCAGATAATCATTTCTCTGTCTTCACGCCATCTTTGATGATGACCTGGGCCATATCAATGTATTCCTGCGGTATCTCTATGCCGAGCTGTGCGGCTGTATCGAGGTTGAACCAAAGCTCGAAATCACCGAGGTCGGAGAGGATCTCTGTGCCAAGCGTCCCTGGAACGGTACCGTTGATGATCTTCTCGACCTGCTCTCCGAGGGCGACTCCTATCGAGTAGTAGTTGAAGCCCCATGCGATCATGCAGTCAAGCCCGTCAATGCCGGAAGGATCAGCTGCGAGCAGAGGCTTGCCGGCAGATGAGCATACATCGTCAATGGCAGCGATTGCTGATATCACGTTGTTGTCGGTCGCTATATACACAGCATCAACGCGGTCGATTATGGACTGGGCTGCCATCATGACTTCTGATGAGTTGGAGACCGCGACAGGCACGAACTCAAGGCCAAGGTTGTCACAGGCTTCCTGCGCCATCTCCATCAGCACGACTCCGTTCTGCTCTCCTGATGAATATACGTTGCCAATCACCTTCGCCCCTGTGATATCGCTGAGAAGCTTGATCTGCTCCTCGACAGGAGTCATGTCGGACACTCCGCAGATGTTTGATTCAGGATCAGGCGTGTAGTTGTCGGCAACCAGTCCCGCATCTGCCGGGTCCGTGACAGCTGCAAACAGCACAGGCCTGTCGGTGAATGTGTTTGCAAGCGACTGCGCCGTGGCTGTTCCGATTCCGATGACTATATCGCAGTCCTCATCATCGAAAAGCTGTGATATTGATGCTGCCGTCGATATGTCGCCATTGGCGTTCTGGAAGTCGTAGCGTACATTGAGCCCTGTTGTGGCCAGGTAGTCCTGCAGACCCTGCTCGACAGCGTCGAGGGCTGCGTGCGAGAGGAGCTTCGAGACTCCGATAAGCGTTGATCCGTCATCGGCTGCTTCCTGCGTGCCGCCTGCGATGAGCATGAATGATGCAGCGAACACTATCAGTATGGCAATCAGTTTCTTCATTTGTCTTAACCTCCCTTAAGGTTAAGTTAAACTATACAGAAACCATTTTCCCGATTCAATGTTTGATATGCACGTTTTGAATAAATATTCAGAAAATATGAGAAACTGCGATTCGTGCAGACTGCTGTGCACGAGATGTATCCCCGCCTTGATGCCAGGCGGGGATTGAGTGGCTGATCGTCACGCTGTCTCTGTGATTCCATCCCTTATCACATAAGCGGCGCCGTCAATCATATCCTGCGGGATCTCTATCCCGAGCTTCTCAGCCACATCGAGGTTCACGTACAGCTCAAGATCCGTGAGATACACTGTGCCTATGTCCGATGGGCTTTCCCCGTCGATCAGGGCTTTGATGAGCTCTCCCGTGAGAAGCCCAGACGCATAGTAGTCAAAGCCTCCTGCGAGAAGCACGTCCGTGCCGAATGCAGATGTCGTGTCCGCGCTGAACAGCGGGATGGCTGCATCCGAGCATGTGTCTGATAGCGCAGAGAGTGCCGAGACGACGGTGTTGTCAGTCGCCACATACATGGCATTGACCCTGTCTATGATGGATTCTGCCGCCATCTTGACCTCCGCGGAATTGGCGACCGATGCAGAGATAAGCTCCACACCATTTTCCTCGCAGACAGCCTTCATGCTTTCCATGAGCGCAATCCCGTTTGCCTCTCCTGATGTATATACCATGCCTATGTGCTTTGCCCCGGTAAGCCTTTCTATGATGGAGAAGTGCTCCTGTATAGGCACTGCATCAGATACGCCGCATACGTTCTCAATATCGTCAAGACCTGCTGCCGGAACGTCGGTCACTGATGCGAATACCACTGGAATGTCCTCGAACGTGTTTGCGAGAGCCTGTGCGGTAGGAGTCGCAATCCCAACGACTATATCGCATCCTTCATCTGCGAATACCTGCGCAATGGATGCGGCTGTGCTTATTTCCCCGTTGGCGTTCTGCGTGTCAAAGGACGCGTTCACGCCGTTATCCTCAAGGTAATCCTTTATTCCGTTCTCGATCGCGTCGAGCGCGGGGTGGGCCAGCAGCTTTGATATACCTATCCTGATAGTGCTGCTGTCTGTCTCGGAAGTTGCCTGTGAATATGCTGAAGCTGTCAGTATGATTGCTGCTGCCATGAATATGATGAGTTTCTTCATGTTTCTCTCCTAAGTAACACGGTTACTATAGAAAATAACATTAAACGTTGTCAAGATACTTTGCAAAGAAACATTAGAAATCTATATCGAAATCCTCATCGCCAAGGTCGCCGTATTCGCTCTCGCCCTCTTCGTACTCACTGGCATCAGGCAGCTTCGGGATGTATGAGAAAGATCCTTCATCGTCATCCATATATTCTTCATCGCACATAACTATATTATATCCTTGTTTCGATCCTTGTGGTATCATGCACACATGTACAGATATATAGTCCTTTCCATGGGGGAGGCTTCAGGCACATCTCCCGAGATGATACTGAAGGCGACGAAAGCCCTGTCAGATACATTCAGCGGCGGTGTCATAGTCACAGGCGACGAGGGAGTCTTCAGCCATACAGCCGCAGATCTCTCTATAGATCCATGCTTTTCCTATATAGCCGAGAATGAGGATGATCTCAGGACTGCTGAGGATAATGATGTAAAGTTCATCTTCTATCGCTCATCTTCGATTGACATGTCCGCCTTCCAGTATGGCAAGGTCTCTGCCGAAACAGGAAAGGCTTCATTTGAGGCTCTGCGTGATGCGGTATCCATCATCCAGAACGGCCTTGGATCGTCCTTGCTCACAAGCCCGGTATCTTCGAAGGCGCTTGAGCTTGCTGGCTATCCTGAGCGGTCTGTCTTCTCTCTTCTTTCGCGGTTCGCATCATCTGCGCGCCTTGTGAATATGATAGTGGCTGGGAAGATGAACATCTTCGGCCTGACGCACAGGAGGGCCCTGGCTGACGCGCTCTCATCTGTGACTAAGGAGAATATAATAGAGGCGCTCGTCACTATTGATTCCCTGAAGGTTTCCAGATTCTTCGACAAGGACAAGCCCATAGCTGTGTGCTCGCTCAATCCGGCAGACAGGGACGGGGAGTGGACTGGCAGGGAGGAGGCCGATGTCCTGATCCCCGCGATAGAAGTCGCGAAGCGCATAGGCATAGATGTTGTCGGGCCGCTATCTGCAGAGGTGCTTTTCCGGCATGCTGTGAAGGGAGAGTATTCCGCTGTGCTTGTGATGACGGCGACCATCGGATACGCGGCATCTGCAGCTTCATCTCCCGATGAGTCATATATGCTTACATGGGGACTTCCTTTCCTCCGGCTTGGGATAATAGGAGACGCCGGGCTGGAGTGTGCAGGGAAGGGCATGGCTCCGATAAAGCCTATGGTTACGGCCGTGCTTGAGGCTCTCAGGCTTTCTGATAGGAATTTCATGGTATGAGGAAGACAGTATCCGCCCTTGTCATCCTGATTGCACTGCTCCTGGCATCCTGCCAGACAAGCATCAGGATAGATTATCTTTATCCATCAGATGTCAACATGTCCCAATACAGGAATCTTGCGGTGATGCCTGTCGTTCCGTATCGCGGCTACATACCTTCTTCCAGCTGGATCGCCGGGCTTGATGTCATGGCAGGCCACGTGCGTGTCCGCTCATCATACTCTTCAGGGATATCTGCGGATGTGGCCGATTATGCCACGGACCAGCTTTACTCAACGCTTTCAGATACGGGGTATTTCAATCTTCTTGATCCTACATCCACCGCATGGGTCGTGAATTCAGGCTACAGGGTTTCAGAACGCCTCCGCGACATGGGATATGATGCAGTTATGATAGCGCGCATAGATGACATGTCTGTTGATGAGCGCATCTATACAAGGCGTAACTCAGAGCGGGTATGGGACGAGCACAGGAAGGAATACAGGATGGAGTACTGGTATGACTACTATGTCAGGCAGAAGGTTTCTGTAAGGTATTCCATATCAATCATAGATACACGCACTGACAGGATCGTGGCGACAAGGACTTTCATAGACTCTGATTCCCGCAGTGAGTCATTTGATCCATACTGGCCTAGCTTTGATGGCATAGAGCTGATGCTCAGGCGTATGTTCAGGGGATTCAATGAGGGTATAAGGCGCTCTTTCGTGCCGACTGCAAGAAGCTATAGCGTATCGCTGATGGACAACAAGCCGAAGCTTGAGAGCGCTGAGAACGCATATAAGATGGCTGATGACGGACGGTATAAGGATGCCCGCGATCTTTTCCTGTCCATATGGAATGCTGAGCATCATGTCCCATCGGGCTACAATGCCGCGCTTATCACAGCCGCATTGGGTGATTTCGATTCAGCCATCAGCCTCTCCGGGGAGATTATGGGATATTCAGCGGACAGCGCCGTAAAGGAGCTTTATGATGACCTCGTGACGCTGAAGCGGCGCAATGAGGAGGCCTTGAGCCAGTTCGTGGCGAGTGATGAAGGCACAGAGGAACAGGAAGCCTCCGGGCTCTCTGTATATGATTATCTGCTGAGGTAGGGTATGTCGAACATAATTTATGCTGATCAGTCAATGATTCCCGATATGAAGGCCCTGAAGTCTGCTGAGCTTGTTTTCTCAGGGCAGCCTATCGGCATCTGCCGCGAGACAAGAAGCGGCAGCAGCGTCCGTGGCGCGATGGAGACACTGAAGAGGTGGATAAGCTCTTCCGCCTTTTCCGTGATAGTCCTCTCTGGCTTCACGGCAGTGCTTCCGGAGATAAAGGAGAGCTTTGTCTTCTGGGTCTCCGACCACCTTGCGGAGCCTGGCTCTCCGCTTTTGATAGCTATCTCCTCCGGGCCATGGAAGGAGGGGGTAATATGCTCCGGGACAGCTGAGATGGAGAACTACTTAAAAAATATTAAGTAATTTGTGAATATTTTTTCTTTATGATACCCCCTTCGTGTGGAATAATATCATGTAAATGCAGTAATCTAGCATTACATTCCATCATTTTTGATGCTGGAAATGCGGAAACTGGGCTACCAAAGGCGGAAACAAGAGATTTTCCGGTATTTTTTGCCCCTTTGGTTCCGCTTTGCTATAATCATAAATCAGATACGATGGGCCACAGCTCATCATGAAGGAGGAGCTTATGCTGCTAAACATGACTATTGCGAACTTCAAGTCCGTAAAGTCACCTCAGACCATCAGCTTCCAGGCGGTAAAGGATTCAAGGCTTCCGGCATCGAAGCTTGTTGAAGTCAATGATCACCTGAAGGTCATCAAGACAAGTGCCATAATAGGACCGAATGGAGCTGGTAAGAGTTCGTTTGTCAGGGCTTTGGAGGTTCTCAAGAGAATAGTCATGGCCTCTGACGGTCCGGAGAACCCGCTTCAGGGCGCGCTTACCGGTACTGTCTTCGCATATGGTATCGACAAGGCCACACCAGCCACTATATCAATAGAGGTCCTTCTCGATAAAGGCGAGGGAACTGAAGAGAAGCCGACGACCATCGCAAGATATACCCTGAAGGCCAATAAAGAGAAGATCTATGAGGAGTCCCTCTATTACATCATCAACAATTCGAAGAAGCTCATGTTCGAGCGTATCCTCGGAGATGATGGGCTCTATTCATATCGCTTCGGGAAGCTTTACAGAGGCGAGAAGAAGAGGCAGGCCGCGAAGCTTCCTGAGAACAGGACATTCCTTGCAGGCTCCGCACGCAAGGGCGGTCAGACGTCCCTTGAGCTTTACACATGGTTTGAAAAGACCCTTCACATCCTTCCGATGGGTGTCTCGTCAAAGGCCGAGCAGTACGCCTGCGATATGCTCAAGGCGCATCCTGGCTGGGGAGAGCAGATACTTAACTATCTCTGGGCCCTTGATATCACTGACATAAACAGGATAGAGGTCAAGACAAACGATAATGGAGAGGATCATCTGAGGTTCACCCATATCTACGTCAATGACAAGAAGGCCGAAGGATATGCCAATGTCTTTGCCGGCGAATCTCTTTCCCTCAGAAGGCTCACTGTGATAGGCTTTGCGTTCTTCGAGGCCTTCATAACAGGAAAGACCCTCGTTATTGATGATTTCGGGCAGCTCCTGCATCCTGATATCCTCTGTCATCTTGTCGAGATTTTCGAGAACTGCGACAAGGAGAGCCAGATGCTCGTGGTCGATTGCAATCCATCGCTTCTCAAGGATGGGCTCCTGCGCCGCGATGCTGTATGGTTCGCACAGAAGGACCAGGAAAGCTCGACTGTCTATTATTCGCTTTCTGACTTCAAGGGTGCCCGTGGAAAGGTGCCGACATCCCAGCGCTACATGCAGGGTGTATATGGTTCACTTCCGATCACAAGCGAGTTCTACTTCGTGCATGATGGCACTCCTGTAGAGCCGGAGCAGACAGAGTCAGAAGGAGAGGAGGCATAAGATGATAAAGCGCAAGAAAAATATAACAGCGCCGAAGCAGACACTGCTTCTGGTCTGTGCAACGGAGGCTGAGGCACTGTATTTCTCCCAGATGAGGAAGGATTGCCGCTTCGTCAACCTCACAGTGCTCAAAGCTCCTGCAGGAAAGGATCTGAAGGGCCTCATCGACTATACGGCGAAGGAGAGGAACCATGGCAAGTATGACTCAGCCTGGGCGCTCTTTGGATTTGATGATGTCAATACAAATGCCGATGAAGTCAAGGAGATGCTGTCCGAGTATGCTGAGAAGAAGAAGGTGAAGCTTTGCTGGTGCAACCCGAAGTTTGACCTTTGGTTCATCTTCCATCTCGGCGCGCCTTCCTCATATCTTTCTGATATTTCGCCTTTGGAGGCTAAGCTCAGGGAAGCTCTACCAGGATTCGAGATGACACCTGAGTACTTCCTCACAAAGGGGCTCAATACTCATATCCGTCTATTCCCACGTCATGCAGCCGCTGATATCAACGCGAGGAATTACAATGTTGTCGCAAAGGCTGCAACAGGCCTCGAAGCGACAGCCATGCCTCTTCTCAATGAGGATATAACCGCAATCTGCGGAACTGCTGATATGTCCCACAACCAGAAGGTGCGAAGGTAGTAGATGGAGGCTGTCCCTCTTCTTTTGAGCTTGATAGCCATTGCAATCGTCAGCATGGACCTTGCACTGGCTATCGTATGGAACCGCAGGGCGCGATACACGTGGTCGCGCACCTGTGTTGTGTTTACGGCAACGCTCCTTGGCGCTGTCGTGTCGTTTGCGCTTGACCAGTACTCTTATCTTGCATTCGACGGGACAATGCAGGCTGTCCTCCATCTTGTATGGGAAGTGCTTCTTGTCCTTGATTCCACATTCATCCTCGGCATCATACCTTTCTTCTGCAACTGGGTGATTGCGCGTCCGACATCGCGTGCGGAGAAGTCCCTCGCATTCATTGCCGGTATATTCTATCTCTCTGATTCCATCATCTGGATCATAACGAAGGCTTCTGTCTGCTCATTGCTGCAGTATGCCATCTGGACGCTGGTTGTCCTTTACTGCATCCTTGTCATGTTCTCGCAGTGGAAGACGATAATGGACAGGTCGGTGAGGGCGATGTGCCTGACCATGATAATAATATCATTCGCGATGCTTCCGATAGTCGTCTCATCCATGCTGTTCCCATCTCTTCGGGGGATCTCGATATCTGTCGTATCGCTTTCATACACGATAGCTATCCTTGTGTTCCTTTTCATCGCGATCGCGCATCTTGATAATGCAGCGGTCTCTGATTCAGGTGAGAAGAAGGGAATAGCATTCGAGGACGTGCAGAATGAGTTCCATATAACGGAGAGGGAATTCGAGATCATCCTGCTGATAAAGAAGGGGCAGACCAACAAGGAGATAGCTTATAATCTCAACATTTCCGTAAACACGGTGAATAACCATATTGCAAATATCTTCTCGAAAACAGGCGTGCGCTCACGCATAGATCTTCTGAATCTCCTCCAGGAGGCTTCTTGGTGATTGTCTTCAGATACTCTGTTCCCACCTCATGGTATGATGGGATCTATCAGGATCATACAGCTCCATGCAAGGCTGGCCGTTCATTCACGCTCAGGCATAAGGAGGGCTCTGACAAAGCTGTCCTCCTGGTACATGGCTATGCCGGGTATCCTGGCGAGCTGGTGCGTCCTGCCCGCGATCTGTACGGAAAAGGCTTTGATATCTACTGCCCGCGTCTCCCCGGATGCGGCACCACCGGCGAGGATTTCATGAGATCAAGGGGGAAGGACTGGCTTGGCCTTGTCATGAACGCTGCAGGAGATCTCAGGGCCAAATACAGGACATTATATGTACTTGGCCATTCATTGGGGACAGCTCTTGTCATCCTTGCTTCACGGAGCATCCATTTTGACAGGATTGCGCTCGCAGCTCCCGCTGTCTCCGATAAATCGCCAGGCGTTATGCTCCGCATCGCGTCGATATTCACGAAACGCAAAGCCAAGGAGTGGAAGAGCGATCCTTCTTACGTGCTTTACTATGAGGATGCGCCAGCAGATGATGCGTATCTTGGCCGCGAATACTGGTCGTGGGACTATGCAAGGCAGGGCTATGATCTGCTGCACCTTATGTACGAGGCTGGCAAGTGTGCTGGCGGTATAGATGTCCCTGTCCTGATAATCGCAGGAGGCGATGATCTTGTCGTTGGCCCTCAGCCAGCGCTTCTTCTTGACAGGACGATAAAGGCCGAACATAAGCTTGTAAAGATAAATGAATGCACCCACTTCCCGTTCTATGACAGGAACAAGGAAGGTGAGGAGATGGCAGTGCAGGCAGTGCTTGACTGGTTCTAGATTCGGGGTATCTTCAATATTTATCTATTTGCATTTTGTGTTGTTTATTGCCTGTTTATTGGTTTTCCTCAAGATCCTGAAAGACTGAAATATTGACAATTGCAAACGGGGGGGGGTAGTATCTCTGTATAGTCTATTGCAGACTAGGAGGTAGTTATGAAGAGAACCTTGTTGGCTGCATTGGGCATTGTCCTGATGCTCTTTTCGTTTGCATCATGCAGCAATGACAGCGGAGAGCCTGCATTCAGCGGAGATCCTCAGAATGTGGCAGATCAGCTCAAGCCTGCAGTCCTTGTGGATGAAGTCCTTTCCGGAAATACAGCAGATGGTGTTGAGATCAGCTATGAGCTTGTCTCGAATGCTGGTGCCAAAGCAATTGACGGAAGCTATACGCTGAGGATTACGGTACGATTCATATCGTACAGCACAGATGCAGGGAAAATCACGGATGGAGTGCTTGTATACGAGCTGAAAGGTGTGGTTTCCGGTGGTATCTTCAGAGCAGATGGAAGCTGCACGGTAAGAACAGCTGAAGAGCTTGTCGTCGAAACAGCAGATGGTAATGTGGCTGTGACCATAACAGATGAGAACGCCAAGATTACTGCAAGTGCGACAATCGGGGCAGATGACAAAGTGACGAATGTGACAGCTACAGTCACTGTTTCTGACAAGATTGAGTCAACTGTTGATGGTGAGGATGTAGACGTCGCTCCAGAGCCTGAGCCAGAACCTGATCCAACACCTGAAGGGATTGCTATTGGTACGAAAGAGGATCTTATAGTTGCAGCTGCGAAAGGTGGTGAGTATTATCTTACCGCTGATATTCCTCTTGATAGTCAGCTCAACATTACAGCATCAATTGTTCTTGATGGACAGGGAAAGTATGCTATATCAAGAGATACTGCAGGTAAATCTGAAGCTGCAGTGGAAACAGATTCGATAATTCAGATTACAGCAGATGATGTTATTCTTAAGAATCTTACTATTAAGGGATCTTCTGTTGATTCTGATGGTTGGGAC
>CASFMA010000031.1 GCA_949295675.1 uncultured Spirochaetales bacterium
CCGATGCTGTTCATGTTCGACAATGCAATGCTAGGCCCATGATGACTTACATCAACATCATCGAATATATGTGAATAACGATACCCTGCCCCGATGGATAATGTATTGAAACCACTATGCTCAGCTACAGCTGAGGCAGTCCCTGAGAACAAGATAAAAAGAAAACAAATCACTATGGCCTTTCTCATCATCACACACCTTCCCTGATAACAAATGGTTCATTGCTGCTGCCATTATTCTTCACATATTCATATGCAAATATCCCATTCCATTCAGCTATCGCTCCATTAAGACCTTCAAGAATGGAATCATCCCATTCAGTGACTTCTGTTGCTGTTGCATTACCACCTGCAGAAGGCGCGCTTCCACTCTGCCAGTAACACCCATTGAAAATCGGCAGCGGATAGTTGGGCCAGTTATGCACACATGTGCCGATTCCTCCCACATAGGAAGTCCCTGTTATGCTTCCTGTGTTATAACAGGATATAAAAAACTCATCCCGGATAATGGACTCTTCAGCAATTCCTATTATCCCGCCAACATAGGAGCTGCCGCTGATAGCACCTGCATTGTAGCTGGCAATGATTCCTCTACCCGTCACAGATTTTTCAGCTATAAAAGCGCCAGCAACCCCTCCTACATTTGCATTCCCTGAAACATCGCCAGCATTTGAAGAGGCCTCGACGAGTATTTTAACAGATTTAATTCCTCCAGCGATGCCACCAACAAAAGAAGAAGATGGAGCCGAAACAGATTCTTCATTCCGGCAGTTGACGATCAGGATAATATCTCCTTCTGGAGTCTTCCTCCCAGCAGCATTACCAACAAGACCGCCGATATACTGTCCAGCTGCTTCACTCGAAACAGTACCATAGTTTGAACAGCTATCAATATCTGTCGCATTTGCATATCCGATAATCCCTCCGATTTCAGATATGCCGCTGATTGATCCATGATTAGTACAAGATACAATCTTGTCAGATGAACTGCCGCTGTTGCCAGCTATACCGCCAATCTTATCAGAACCGCTTATCGAGCCATAATTTGAAGATGATGTGACTTCAGCTCCCTCAAGAAAACCTGCAATACCGCCTGCTATTGAAGATGTTGAAACCTCTCCATCATTCCGGCATTCTTCAACTTTAGCACCTGATTCTACCCGGCCTGCAATACCTCCTGCATAGTTATTTGTACCCTTTATGCTGCCAGATACGGAACACCCGTTGATCTTACCGCCATACAGAGCCCCTGCAATTCCGCCTACATAATCTCCACCAACTATGGAAACATCAGAAAGATGCAGATCATGAACAGAACCGTAGCAGTATGAAATGAATCCGACAGCATCTCCATCAGGGGCGTTTATGACCAGATTGGCTATCGAATGATCCCTTCCATCGAATTTGCCGTAAAGCTCAACAGGCACCCAGTTGCTCACCAGCGCTATATCCTTGCCAAGGATGCAGTTACCTCCCTGCATTGCCCAGGCGCTCAACCCTTCTTCGCTATAAACAATATAGGTCCCAGCCTCTTTCATCAGATAGTCAAGCTCTATGACATCTGATTCTGATTGGCCTGAAAAGCCTTTGGCTCTCAGGATCTCATCACCTTCCGCATCCGAAAGATCTATGCTCCCCTCATATTTTTCAGAGGCCCTCGTCGGATCAGTGCCGTCAAGCGTATAGTAGATTTCAAGATTGCTTATCTCTTCTTCAGCTTCTATTGTTATAAGTTCCGGATTTCCGGCCGTGGTATCAAAGGAAAGGGTTATGGTCACAGGCGCCTCAGGAGGTTCAGGAGCTTCATCTTTCCTGATATTGATGCTGAGGATCCCGATAACAGCGCCATCACTCCTTACGATCACATCAACGTTCTGCTCTGTGCTTGGTATGTGGTTGAATGTGTATGTATCACCATCCTTCGAAACATAAAATCCTGCAGACGCTTGGGCTCTCAGCAATTCCTCATCATTGCACATAAATGAGATATCAAAGCCAGCTGCCGATGTATTGTCATCTGTCCTCAGGATATCCAATGAATATGATTCGCCTGTATCAAGGTCAATATCAAACACCGAAGGCTCACAACCTTCATAAAGCACGGCTGTATTATCCTTGCTATCTGTGATGGTTACACCACACAGTCTCCAGATCGGGGTGAAGTCATGCTGGGAGCAGCCTGCGATGAGTATACATATAAGAGCTACCCCCCCCCCCCTGTGCAAAATTCCAGCTATCTTTTTCCTTACCCTGATATACATATCTGCGCACTCTCTCCAGAGAGATTCTATAGTATATGCAAATTACGGCACAAGCTTTTTTTCAGGTGATCTAGATATATACCCCCTCTGATCAGCAGGAACTTGCTATTGGCATGCAGATGAGCGTGAAGGGGAATCTCAGTCCGCAGCATCAAGATAGGCCTGCCTTGCCATTGTCTCCTCATATGAGACCCCGAATACAGTCCTCCATGGGGATATATCGGCAGAAGCTCCTCTGATGAAGGCGGTCACGTCAGCAATCGAGTCAAATGACAAGGTCTCCCTCACAATAAACGCACGGCTTCCCTTCACTCCTGCCTCACACCGCATCGCCGCGATATGAGGAGGGCAGCCGCGCTTCGTGACAGCAGAGACCTTCGCTCCCGATGCAAGCACAAAGCGCCCGTCACGGATGAACACCGCGCCAGAGAACAAGCCTTCGGAATATATGAAAGTCTGGCGATCAAGGCGGAGGGCCGAACCCTCAGGCAACTGGCGGCATCGTGGTGCAGCGACATCATCCATAAGATCAACACCGAACAGCTTCGGAAGCTCAGAATCAGGTATTATCCTATGGCCAGCCGTCTTTCCGGCCTTGCTCCAGATGCTATCGGCCTCACCTGCTATTATCCGGGAAAGGAAGAGATCAAGATCTATGCCCCGCAGCGAGAATATGAGTCCTGGATCCTCATCAAGCCTGTTTCCTATGCCATACAGGACAGAGGCTATATGCTTGCAGAGCGATGCCCAGTCAGGACACGAGCATGAGTACCTGATATCAGAGCGTCTGGGAAACAGCGTTCTCTGGAAGATATCCTCAAGGCCTGCCGGAAACCGTCCCTCCATAAGCTCCGAGACATTCTCGAATCGCGCGGAGCAGCATGATGCCAGTGCAAGATATGGCTCAACATCAAGAGGAGCTATCTGGACAGTCACGCGGTAGGGAATCGGACGTGAGCCTGAAACGAGGGCCCTTACGCTGCCGTAATGGTCAAGATCAAGGTCAAGTATATTGCCTCCTCGGCAATAGGAACGTCCTCTGGAAAGCCTGTTCGACCAGTCAGCAAAGCTTTCGATATCATCGCACCACTTCCTGCCCCACCATGTCCTGGCGATGGCGCGGCCATGAATCTCAACGGGTTTCATAGCATCTCTCCTGAGAAACGCATCGCGCTTATAAGCTCATCGGGAGAGAGCTTCGATATGATGCCCTCGCTGCTGTCCGATATGACGGAAGATGCAAGGATCCTCTTGTCATGGAGCATCTCATCTATCTTCTCTTCTATAGTGTCCGACGTCACGAACTTATAGACAGTGACGTTTTTCCTCTGCCCTATCCTGAAGGCCCTGTCAGTCGCCTGGTCCTCCACGGCAGGATTCCACCAGCGGTCGAAGTGGACAACTGTGGAGGCTGCTGTCAGATTGAGGCCAACGCCCGCAGCCTTCAGGGAAAGGACCATATAGGGTATCCCGCCTTGCTGGAAGGCCTCAACGTTCTCCGCCCTCATCCTGGCGCTGCTGCTGCCGCTTATCGTAAGCCCTCTCTTGCCGAATGCGGAGAAGAGAAGATCATCAAGCGCTCCGATGATCTGGGCAAACTGAGTGAAGACAAGCACCCGCTCCCTGTTCTCTGCAAGTGCCTCCGCGATAGACCGCAGCGCCTGGAACTTTCCGCTTCGCTTATCGCTGAAGTCATCATCTCCTGTGTACTGCGCTGGATGGTTGCAGATCTCCTTGAGCCGCAGCAGGGTGCGGAGTATCATGGCCTTGCCTTCAAACGCACCGGACGCTCCTGCGTATCCACGCTCAAGCCTGCCAACCTCATCCCTGTAGAGGACTATCTGCTCCTTAGTCAGCGGCACCATGATATTGTTCTCAATCTTCTCGGGAAGGTCAGGGATTATCGATCTGTCTGTCTTGACCCTGCGGAGCATGAACGGGGCAATTGCCCTCCTAAGCTTCGCATATCTTCCGCTCTCATGGCTCTCTGCAAGCTTCCTGAATGAATCAGCTGTGCCCAGCAGGCCAGGATTGATGAAATCAAAGAGCGAATACAGGTTCATGAGATTGTTCTCTATCGGAGTGCCTGTCATCGCTATTCCAAGCTTCTTGCCAAGAGCCTTTATATTCCTCGTCTGCCTGGTATTCATGTTCTTTATGGCCTGAGCCTCATCCAGTATGATGATATCCCAGAGCTTTGCGCGCACGCTTTCATTCCTGGCAGCCATCTGATAAGTAGCGAGAGTCAGGAAAGGGAAATCGGAACGGTCCTTGTCCTTGCCGTACAGCACAAGGTAATCAAGGGATGGGGCGAATCTCCTTATCTCATGCTCCCAGTTGGAAAGAAGGGAGAGAGGCACGATGAGAAGCACATTCCCTATCCCCTTCTCCTTCTCACGCAGCAGGAATGACAGCATCTCAACTGTCTTCCCCAGCCCCATATCATCGGCAAGGCACGTGCCAAGGCCAATATCCGCCATGCTGCAAAGCCACTGGAACGCATCCTTCTGATACTCCCTCAGCACTCCTGCGAATCTCCCAGGCACGGAGTGTTCCTCTGAAAGGATGGATGAAAGCCAGGACGCAGATGGGAAGCGGAGCTCGGATCTTATCCCATCGATCTTCCTGATGCCGGCAGCTGCCTTGACAACATCGGACAGATCAGGCCTGCTTTCCTCCAGCCTCATGTAGTCCTCAAGCAGGGCTCTGAGCTTTTCATGGCTTATCTCTATCCAGTGGCCCCTGAAGAGGCACAGCCCTTCCCTTCGGGAAAGGAGGTTTTCCGCTTCCTCCCTTGTTATCCTGATTCCGTCATAGACCATATCAGGAACAATGCTCAGCACATCAGAGCGTGTGAAGTAGCTTTTCCTGCCTATGGAAACATAAAGCGCAGCTGGGCGCTCTTCACGCCACCAGGCAGGTACTCGGCATATCACGCCATGGCGTTCATAGAGGCTGGTCTCCCTAAGGAAAACATATGCCTCCTCCTCTGTAAGCTTTATAGGATTGAAGATATCCCCGGAATCAACAAGAGACGATATGAAGGAACTCTCTTCCGAGATAAGCTTGATGGACGAAACCAACGCTCCAAGCTTCTCCATGTCATTGTCATACTCGCGCCTTGCATATTTGAGTGGATAGTGCCTTACGCGCCCCTCCGCATCCATTGTCGTGTAAGTTGCCATGAAGGCAAAAGGAGCATCGTCCTCAGGATACTCGACCATATGGAAATACACCCGCGATGGAACTATCAGATCTTTCCTCAGCCTGCTGAAATAGAGATCTACAGTACCGTCAAATGACGATATCTCTCGTTCATACACCTCAAGCATGCGTGAGAACTGCAGCCTCACCCACTCATCTGTGAGATATTCACGGCCGATCATATAGGGTGCGCTGTCTATAAGGCTTATGATATCAGAGTCATCATACACAACATCGACGCTCTCCCTCGCGATCTCCAGAGATGGTGTGCGGAGAAGAGCTGAGACAAACAGAGCAGAGAGCGAGGAAAGGAATGAAAGCGACGGGGTGTCCGCCTTATCCCCCTTCCTGAACGAGAGGCTGTAAAGGGCCTTGTACTTATCCTCTTCGAAGTCCTTCTTCATGGACAATGCAGCCTCTGTGAGGCAATCCTGAAGATAGTCCATGATGAAAGAATCCTCTGTAATGAGAAACGCAAGCCCTGCCATACCAAGAGTCTACTACATGCAGCAGTCAGTATCATCATGTTTATTTGAAGCAAAATAATGAAATTCCGCATGAAAAGATTCAAATTCGATAGAGTTTTTTCAAATATCGGCACAAAAGAATTAAATTTCATGGAATTTATTGAAATATTCAAAAAAAGAATCAAATTTACAATTGAAGTCTTTTTGAATCAAATAAATTATCAACATGAGAATCAATATGACTTCCACAGAATTGGTCAATCTTGTCTAAGAGAGAAAGGAACGCCTGCAAAGCTGTACGATACTCTCTCATGCTTCCCAAATCAGGATAAAGGCGGTACGGATAGATGAGAAGGAAAATCCGCTCATCATGGCAGGGAGCATAAGGATGACTCGTCCGGACAAGCCAGGAAGCAGGTATCAGAAATACTATACCCCAAAGGAGTGATTGGTATTTACCGCCATATTATATGGTACATATTGCCAATATCACCTGAATGATATCCGTTTATGGCCTTTGGCATGGAAATTGCTTCAAGGCAGTCAGGAGCAAACTATGGGAATATTCACGAAAATGAAGGATATCGTGGCATCTAACATAAACGCCGCGCTCGACAAGGCGGAAGATCCACGGAAGATGATTGACCTCTCGCTCAGGAAGCTCGAGAAGGCCTCCGCAGACATAAGGTCATCCATTGAGAGGAAAACAGCCGAGAAGAGAGACGCACAAGAGCGCATAGCTGAGGAGAAAGCCGCGCTTGAGCGCTGGACAGAAAGGGCAAGGAAAGCCGCAGCATGCGGCAAGGATGAGCTTGCACGCGAAGCGATACGGGAAAAGAGGGAGATCGAAAGAAAGATAAAAGCTGACGAGTACACAGTCTCATCGCTGTCTTCGATAATACCGACGCTTGAAAGCACGCTGAGGAAGACAGAGGAGAAGCTTGAAGAACTTTCAGCAAAGGCCGAAGGACTCAAGGCAAGGGCTGAGAGCGCGAGGATCAAGGAGAAGGCAGGGGAAAGCATGCGCGACTGGGAAAGGCGGATCGAGGAGATGGAAGCAAGGCTCGGCAGATGGGAGGACTCCTTAAGAAGCTCCCAGACCAGGGACCGTTTTGAGGATGAGGAAATAGAGAGCGAGCTTGAGAGACTCAGGAAGGAAGCCGGTCCCTCAGCTTCCGATAAAGACCTCTGAACTGATCGTAAGTAAGGCTTAATAATTCAGCAGCCCTCCTTTGATTGCCTCCCGCATCATCGAGGGCCTTTTTCAGATATTTCAAATCAATTTCTTCATGTATATAGGGATATCTTTCAAGATCAATCGTATTGGAAGGCTTTTCAGAGGGCTTTTCGAATGGATTCCTGAATGGCTCCGTCTCTATATCATCAATAAGGCCTCCCTCACATCTGTAGACAGCTCTCTCGACCGTATTCTTCAGCTCCCTTATATTCCCCGGCCATGAGTATGACAGCAGCTTCTTCTCCGCCCTGGGCGAAAAATACGGCACATCAGGATAGCCGCATTCCTCCGCCATGTTGGTTGCGAAATAGTTTGCAAGGAGCATTATATCACCCGTACGGGCACGCAGCGGCGGAACGAATATGACCTCGAACGACAGCCTGTCCAGAAGATCCTCCTTGAACCTGCCCTCGCGCGCAAGCTCTGGCAGATCCGCATTCGTCGCAGCGACTATCCTGACATCCGCATACCGCGTCTCAGACGATCCGATACGCTCGAATGTGCCATACTCAACCGTGCGCAGTATCTTCTCCTGCACCTCAAGCGGCACCAGCCCTATCTCATCAAGGAACAAAGTCCCTCCCTCAGCCTCTTCAAAGCGCCCCTTCCTCGCACTGACGGCACCTGTGAACGCCCCCTTCTCATACCCGAACAGCTCAGCCTCGACCAATGTCGGAGGCAGCGATGCCAGGCTTACGGCGACAAGCGGGCCTTCCCATCTTCCTGAAAGGAAATGGAGGCGGCGAGCAGCAAGCTCCTTCCCCGTTCCCCTCTCCCCGACGAATATGACAGGACGGTCAACCTTGGCAGCCTGCGCCACGCGATGCTGGAAATCAAGATAGATGCCGCACTCACCTATTCCTTCCCTGTAAAGTATCCTAGACATAGGCTTATTTTACCATATCTGGCATTATTCGCCATAATAGAATTCGAATATTCCACCCCATCGCCACTTGGCACTGTTCCTGCATGTTATCGGTAAGGAGCTGATAATGAATATATTTTCAAGATTCATTGATATAGTGAACGCGAATATAAACGCGATGCTGGACAAGGCTGAGGATCCTGAGAAGATGCTTCGCCTGATGATCCAGGAGATGGAGGATACGGCAATAGAGCTGAAAAGCAGCTGTGCCTCTGACATGGCGGCCCAGCTGTCCTTCGAGAAAAGAGCTGAAGAGGCTGCTGCGGGCGAGAAGCGCTGGGAAGAGAGAGCCCGCCTTGCCGTGAGCAAGGGGAAGGATGATCTTGCCCGTGAGGCGATAGCCGAAAGAAGGGAGATGGAGAGGGAAAGGAAAAGATGCCTTGAAGCTGCGGAGAACCTCAAAGCAGAGATAGCGAAGGAAAAGGACGAGATCAGCAGGCTCGAGGAAAAGCTTGCAGACTCGAAGAAGAAGCTCAGGGCAATGGCAGAGAGAAACGAGAAGGCAAAAGCGGAAAGCAAGGCGAAGGAGAGCGAGAGAACGAGCAGGGAACGCCGCTTCGAGGAAATGGAGAGGAAGATAGAGAGAGCGGAAGGCTACCACTCTGCAGGAAGGGCTTTCGACGATGAGGAAATAGAGAGGGAGCTTGAGGCCCTGAAGAGAGAAGGCAATGGTCAGGACTAGAAGATGGACACGCTCTCCCCGCGGAGAGATATTCGGGGTAGCTACAGGACTTGCGGAATGGAGGGACCTTCCTCCCGGGATGACACGCATAATGGTATTCCTGATCATACTGTTCACAGGAATATTCCCCGGCGCTGCGATATACCTTGCGCTGGCGGCGATACTGCCGAAGCAGAGCGATGAGGATATAATAAGCGGAAGCGACAGCACGCAGAGGACAAGAAGGCCCTCAGATCCCGTAATGGACGCAAAGTTCCATGAGAAGGAAGGGACAGACAAGGAGAAGGACTGGGACGAACGTTTCAAAAGCGAGTAGAGATTGTTGCATTTTTGTTGCATAGCCCTGAAGTCGTTGCAACAAACAGCCTTTGGCAGTTATAATCGCCGCAGTTTGGCGGTAATATGAGAAAGGCAATACTCAAGCTTAGAGACGGAAAGGAATTTACGGGAACCTCCTTCGGCGGCGAACTCTCGCTTCAGGCCGGGGAGGTTGTGTTCAACACTGGAATACCTGGTTATCAGGAAATACTCACGGATCCATCATACAACGGACAGATAGTCACGCTCACAAGCCCGATGATCGGAAACTACGGCATCTCACGGGAAAGCAATGAAAGCGATGGGATAAAGGCTACAGCTCTCATCGTGCGGAAGCTCTACAGGGGCCCCGTGATGCCGGGACGCATATCGCTGGACGAATTCATGAAGGCAAATGGAATACCGGGGATCGAGGATCTGGATACAAGAGCGTTGACACTGTACCTGCGCAATAATGGCTCTCAAAACGGAATATTATTCTATGAAGAAAATAGAAAAGAAGCGGAAGAGTGCCTTGCATCCTTCCCTCTCATAACAGAGCGTGACCTAATAGACGGAGTGAGCGTGAAATCAGTCATGCACGATCCGGATCTTGGAGAAGGCTCCGCAAAGGCCCCAGTGCATCCGGTGAAGCACATAGCGCTCATCGACTACGGCGTGAAGCGCTCTATAATATCCTGCCTGTACAGCCGTGGCGTATCGGTATCGCTTCTTCCTCATACAGCATCAGAAGAAGATGTATTCGCCCTATCGCCCGACGCGCTGTTCCTCTCAAACGGACCGGGAGACCCTGCCCTGCTTGAAGATGCAGTCGCCCTTGCAAGAGCCTGCATAGGGAAAATACCAGTGCAGGGGATATGCCTTGGGCATCAGATCATAACGCTCGCGCTTGGAGGGCGTACGGTCAAGATGAAGTTCGGGCATCACGGCTCAAACCACCCTGTCAGGGACAACGATACTGGACGCACGTTCGTGACAGCTCAGAACCATGGTTTCATGGCAGACAGGTCATCCCTCCCTTCATCTGTGCGCATATGGCTTGAGAACGCGAATGACAACTCCGTGGAGGGAATCTACTCAACAGAAGAGAACGTAAGATGCGTGCAGTTCCATCCGGAGGCAGCACCTGGCCCGGAAGAGGCTGGCTCGATCTTCGACACATTCCTGGAGGCTCTCAAGTGAAAAGGACAGATATACATCACATACTCGTAATAGGCTCAGGTCCGATCGTCATCGGGCAGGCATGTGAATTCGACTACTCCGGCAACCAGGCAGTCAGGGCACTGAAGGAAGAAGGCTATGAGGTCTCTCTCATAAACCCTAACCCCGCCACAGTGATGACGACACCAGGGCTTGCCGACCATATCTTCCTTGAGCCGCTCAAGAAGGAGTATATCGAGAGAATCTTCGATCAGGTCGGCCCTGATGCGATACTCTCAACGATGGGAGGGCAGACAGCGCTCAACCTCACGATGGAGCTTGAGAAGGAAGGAATACTCGAGAAGTACGGAGTCAAGGTCATCGGAGCATCAGCCGAGGCCATAGAGAAAGCTGAGGACAGGGGAAAGTTCAAGGAGATAATGACAGATCTTGGCTATGAGAGCGCAAGAAGCGGAATCGCCCACTCTGTCGAGGACGCACTGAGGATAAAGGAGTCAATACCGCTGCCCCTTATAATACGCCCTTCGTTCACGCTTGGAGGCATGGGCGGGTCTATCGCGGAAAGAGAAGAGGATTTCATACCGCTTGTGGAGAACGCGCTAAGCGTGAGTCCCGTCCATGAGGTCCTGATAGAAGAATCCCTCATAGGATGGAGGGAGTTCGAGATGGAGGTGATGAGGGACAGGAAGGACAACGCCATCATAGTCTGCTCCATCGAGAACATCGACCCGATGGGAGTCCATACAGGAGACAGCATCACCATCGCTCCTATCCAGACGCTCAATGATGAAGAGTACCAGAGGATGAGGACGGCTTCCATCGAGATACTCAGGGCTGTAGGTGTTGACTGCGGCGGCTCCAACGTTCAGTTCGCAATGTCACCTGACCACAGCCGCATGGTGGTCATCGAGATGAACCCAAGGGTATCGAGATCATCAGCGCTGGCAAGCAAGGCCACAGGCTTCCCGATCGCGAGGATCAGCGCGAAGCTTGCTGTCGGCTATACGCTGGACGAGGTCCAGAATGAGATAACAGGAGCCTCGGTATCATGCTTTGAGCCAGCCCTTGACTATGTCGCGGTGAAGGTCCCCAGGTTCGAGCTTGAGAAATTCCCTCTTGAGGCAGCTGCGCTCGGCACGCAGATGAGATCTGTAGGAGAGGCCCTGGCACTTGGACGCACGGCGCTTGAGGCGCTGAACAAGGCATTCAGGTCATCAGAGCAGAAGATTGAGGGAATAACCTCGCTTGACAGGAGCAAGTACGATGTTGACCTGCTGCTGCGCTCTGCTCATCCGCTCAGGTACCTTGCAGCCTACACCGTGATCAAGGAAGGAGAGGCAGACCTGGATGAGCTTTCAAGGATCACAGGCTTCGATATCTACTTCCTGTCCCTTCTCGCAGAGCAGCGTGACCTGGAGAACGAGCTCGAGAGCGAGGAACTCACCAAGGAACTCTATCTCAAGGCAAAGAGGGCCGGGCTGTCCGACAGGCACATCAGGAAGCTCTCCGGATCAGATATCCCTCTCCAGGCTGTCCCTTCACGGCATTACGTCGACACCTGCGCGGGAGAGTTCGAGGCCCTCACGCCATATTGCTATACATCATATGGCGAGGAGGATGAAGGAAAGGGGCTGGGTAAGGACGCGGTCATAATCATCGCATCCGGCCCGAACCGCATAGGACAGGGCCTTGAGTTCGATACCTGCTGCACGCTCTCGTCCAGGGCATTCCGAAAGCACGGCAGGAAGACTGTCATGGTCAACAGCAACCCGGAGACTGTATCAACCGACTACAACACATCAGACAGGCTCTACATAGAGCCGCTGACTGCTGAATCAGTCCTGCGGATAATGGAGAAGGAAGGAACGAAGGATGTCGTCGTGCAGCTTGGCGGGCAGACTCCGCTGAACATGGCCGCAGAGCTTGAGAAGCATGGCGCGCATATAATAGGCACATCGCTTGAAAGCATCGACAGAACAGAGGACAGGGGTCTCTTCGCGAAGGTTGTCAAGGAGCTCGGACTCAGGCAGCCTGAGAACAGGAGCGCCGCGACAATTGCCGAGATAAAGGACAAGGCGCATGAAATCGGCTATCCGGTGCTTCTCAGGCCATCATTCGTGCTGGGTGGACGTGCCATGTTCATAGCATACGACGACGATGGCCTTGAGGAATTCCTCAGGAAACCCGAGGTCACGATATCAAAGGAAGCGCCCGTCCTTGTCGACCAGTTCCTTGAGGATGCCTTCGAGTACGACCTTGACGCGGTATCGGATGGGAAGAACGTGTATATCGGTGGCATACTGCAGCATATCGAGGCGGCAGGCATACACTCTGGGGACAGCGCCGCGGTATTCCCTCCTTACAAAAGCAAGCCCGAGATACTCGATGAGATGCGTGCCTGGACGCTGAAGCTTGCAAGGCATCTGGATGTGCAGGGGCTGATGAACATACAGTTCGCTGAGAAGGACGGCAAGCTGTACATCATAGAGGTGAACCCCAGGGGAAGCCGCACGGTTCCGTTCATATCAAAATCAAGCGGTGTCGATCTGGTAGAGGCTGCCGTCAGGATCTGGCTTGGAGAGGATCTGGTCAAGCAGGGGCTTGTCAAGGATGGAGAGGGCCTTGGAGAAGGCAGGTGCATAATGGGATGGGCCATCAAGGAAGCGGTGTTCTCGTTTGACCGCTTCCAGCACGTCGACCCCGCACTCGGGCCAGAGATGAGAAGCACAGGAGAGGTCGTAGGATACGGACGCACATTCGGAGAAGCCTATGCAAAGAGCCAGGCAGCAGCATCAAACAAGCTGCCTACATCAGGCCGTGTCATAATAAGCGTGAACAACAAGGACAGGAAGACAATCGCTCCGATAGCGAAGGCCCTCCAGCAGTTGGGCTTCCATGTGCTTGCCACGAAGGGGACCGCAAGGGATCTCTACAGCGAGGGCATACTCTGCGATGTGGTCCTCAAGACACAGGATGGGCACCCGAACATTGTCGATTACATCAGGGAGCATAAGGCTGACCTCGTGATCAACACACCGATGGGCTTCCATTCCAGAAAGAGCGATGATGATATCAGGACAGAGGCTGTAAGGGCTCACATACCGTACACGACCACGACAAGCGCTGCAAGGGCGGCTGTCGAGGCAATACGCTATCTCCAGGAGAACAGGTTCATCGTCAGGGAGCTGCCACAGGGAAGAAGATAAGCCTCACCAGCGGGAAAACATCGCTGACAAGCAATAGCTTATTTTCTTCCTCAGTGCTAGAATCCGAGGTGGAGGAATGCAATGGAAGAAGCATTCATGCAGCGTACAGCAACCTGCGGCAGCCTCAGGGCGGCAGATGAAGGCAAGACGGTAGTACTCAACGGATGGGTACACAGAGACAGGAACCACGGGGCTCTGCATTTCATAAACCTGCGTGACCGTTACGGTATGACGCAGGTAGTCGTTGACGATGATGCCTCCCCTGAGCTCCAGAAGGCAGCTGGAGAGCTTAAGCTTGAATACTGCATAGCAGTCAAGGGAACGGTAAGACGCCGCCCTGATGATATGATCAATCCAGAGATGGCGACCGGCGAGATCGAGGTGAAGGCCGAAAGGATTGATGTACTCTCCAAGTGCGATGTACTCCCATTCATGATCGATGAGGAGAACAATGCAAGGGAAGACCTGAGGCTTAAATACAGATATCTCGATCTCAGATGCAACGGGATGCAGAAGCGCATAGCGCTGCGCCATGAGATCGTAAAGGCCATAAGGGAGTATTTCTACAAGACAGACTTCCTCGAGATCGAGACTCCGACGCTCATCAGAAGCACGCCTGAGGGCGCCAGGGACTTTCTTGTGCCTTCAAGGATATATCCGGGAAAATTCTTCGCGCTTCCTCAGTCACCGCAGCTCTACAAGCAGCTTTTGATGGTCTCCGGATTCGATAAATACTTCCAGATAGCAAGATGCTACAGGGACGAGGATCCGCGCGGCGACAGGCAGCTTGAGTTCACGCAGCTCGATATAGAGATGAGCTATGTGAAGCGCGATGATGTGCTCTCCCTCATGGAAGATCTCTTCGGCGATGTTTTCAGGAAGGTACTGAACGTGGAGCTTCCAGCCCATTTCAGAAGGCTCAGCTACCATGATGCGATGAACACATATGGCTCGGACAAGCCGGATCTCAGGTTTGGCCTGGAGATGCACGATGCAGCGTCATTCGCGTCAAAGTCAACATTCAACGCATTTACTGAAACGCTCGCAGCAGGCGGAGCGGTGAAGTACATAGTAGCGCCGAAGACAGAGGGCCATGACTATACGAGGAAATACCTTGGCGAGCTTGAGGCAGCGGCCAAGATCTACGGCGCACATGGCATGGCATGGATGAAAGCCGATGGCGGCACAGTCACCGGAGGTGTCTCGAAGTTCTTCGCAGGAATGGAAAAGGAAGTGCTTGCGGAGACAGGTGCAAAGGATGGAGACGTCATCCTGCTTGTCGCGCATCAGGACTGGAAGAAGTGCTGCACATCAATGGGAGCGGTGCGATCACGCCTCGGTGCGGATCTCGGCCTGATAAAGCCAGGATATGAATTCTGCTGGATAATCGACTTTCCGCTCTTCGAGTACAATGAGGACGAAGGACACTGGGAAGCTGCCCATCATATGTTCTCGATGCCTCAGGCTGAGTATCTTGAGACGCTCGAGGAGAATCCAGGCGCGGTCAAGGGCGACCTTTATGACCTGGTGCTGAACGGCTACGAGCTTGCATCAGGATCAATAAGAATCCATGACGTAGAGCTTCAGAAGAGGATATTCCGCATCTGCAACATACCAGATGAGGTATCGAAGGAGAGATTCGGATTCCTGCTTGACGCATTCCGCTTCTCACCACCACCGCACGGGGGCATCGCTCCTGGAATCGACAGGCTCTGCATGATCGTGGCAAACGAGCAGTCGATAAAGGAAGTGATCGCATTCCCGAAGAATACGGCGGCGCTATCCCCGATGGACGACTCACCATCCCCTGTCGAGGAGAAGCAGCTTGAGGAACTGCATCTCTCAATAAAGAAGCCAGAGTGATAGATACATTGGTAATAGGAGGCGGGGCAGCAGGGCTGTATCTCGCCTCCCTTCATCCGGGAATCACGATCCTTGAAAGAGGCGAAGAGTGCGGCAGGAAGCTGATCCTTACAGGAGGCGGGCGCTGCAACTACACGAACAAGGCTGAACCGGAAGAGATGGCAGCTATGTTCCATGGCAACAAGGCCTTCATAAAGCGCGTACTCTACGCCCACACATCGAAGGACATAATCAGGCATTTCAGGGAACTTGGCATAAAGCCATTGGAGGAAGACAGCGGAAGGATCTTCCCCTCACACGGCGATGCGAAGGACATAAGGGCCGCGCTTCTCTCACGCGGTGCGGACATAATGCACGGCAAGGCGGAAGCCATAGCAAGGAGAACTGACGGCACATTTGCAGTCAGGACAGAAAACAGAGAGCTGACGGCCAGACGTGTAGTTGTCGCGACAGGCGGAGACAGCTTCCCCGCAACAGGCTCAGACGGCAACGGCTACAGGCTGCTGCAGGAGCTAGGCCACAGCATAGCCACACCTCATCCGGCACTCGCCCCTATCTCGATGACGCCAGCGCTGCCGGAGGCTGAAGGAATCACGATAAAAGCCACGCTCAGGACAGGAAAGGCAGAGGAGCATGGGGATATCATAATAACGCGGCGCGGTATATCAGGGCCTGCTGCACTCAATATCTCAAGGCACCTCGCGGAAAACGATGAGATCGAGATCTGCTTCGCACGGATAGACAAGGAGAGCCTCAGGATGGGAAACGGAGCGAAAACGGCAAGGAATGCGCTTCCTGTACCTCCGCATCTTGCAGAAGCGCTTCTCGGCCCGCTGGCAGACCGCAGATGCAGCAATCTGTCCAGGAAGGAGCTTTCAGAGATAGACTGCCAGCTCTCACGGTTCAGGGCAAAAGCAAAAGCCATGAAGGCAGGCGCGATGAACACCCGCGGTGGCGTGGCCACGGCAGAGATCAACCCGATGACAATGGAATCAAGGATCGTCAGCAACCTGTTCATTGCAGGTGATCTGATAGACGTGGATGGACGATGCGGCGGATACAGCCTGTCATTTGCTTTCGCTACCGCGTACATAATACACAAGGCGCTGGACGCATAGTTTTGCGATATGATTTCATGCTATAATCAGGCTATGGCAAAAGAACGCAAGATAACAGGGCATTTCTCATCATCCAGGAGATACTTCGAGAACACATTGGGAACAGAGTTCGACTTCACCCAGTCCACGGGGCCATATGAATATCTTCTGGGAGCGCTTTCAGGCTGCTTCTACAGCACGCTTGAGTCCTTCGAACGCTCATCTTCATGGAAGAGCATCGATATAGAGATAACAGGGAAGAAGAGAGAGGAAGTGCCGACAACCCTCGAGCACACCACGCTGGACATCACTGTCAGAGGCGCAGAGGACGAAGAAGAGGTCAGGAAGCTGATAGACCGGGCAGCCAGCTCATGTTCGATCTTTGCTACCATAAGCAAAGTCAGCAAGATGGAAATAAAGATAAAGTTCGAAGCATGATCACACAGGAAGAGAGAATCGATATTTTCGAGGGCTTCAGGAAGGGTATGCACTACTTCCTCTCGGCGTATCAGCTGCCGCCAGGCCTCAAGCATAAGAAAGCCGCTATCGCGCACAGGCTCGCGCTATGTCTTTCGGCAGAGTTCCCGAGCTCCTTCGTGGATATAGACACAAACGGAGCCGACATAATCGTATGGGACGGCGATGAGGACATAAAGCTGGCGCTTTTCTGGGGAGAGCAGTACCTGACCGAGAAGGAAAGGAACAAGGCCATCGAGTTCCACAGGACGAAGAACCCGGGGCTCACCCTTGGCTTCACGATGCTCCCTGAGCGCCCATGGCTCCTTGTATACCGCTTTGAGCAGGAATACGTAGAATATCTTCACATAGACAAGGAAAGCTTTGCCGATGAGGTGCTGAGGCAGCGCTTCCTGGAAGATAAGGACGAAGGGCAGCTGAAGCTATCGCTAAGGAAGAAAAGGACAAGAAGGATCACTTCCTGACAGGGTCTATCACGCGTCCCTCGCCTATAAGCTTGTAGACTGCCCTTCTCTGGGCATCCTCGCAGCCATTCCAGGGCTTGTCCTTGTTCTCGCTCTTGTACTTCTGCGTCATCCACCAGTCATCATGCTGGACCCTGTCCAGATTCTTCTCAAGAAGGGAGAATAGAAGCTTGCCATATTCGACAAGGTCATCGCCCGAGAGCGCTTCCTTGGCCACTCTGTAGAGCTCTTCCGTATGGTGCATGCAGAAGCCTTTTGACTCCGCAAGGGCTTTCCTGAACTCAGGATCCTCCTTCCATAAAGCGGCGACTGTATAGCAGTAACGGACGAGGCGCTCCTCCATCCTGGAGCATATCAGGCAGCCCTTCTCCCTCTCATGCACGCTGTCAAAAAACGAGGAGACAGCCTTCTCGAGCCTGCGCGGGCTCGTTGCTTCGCGTATCCGCTCAAAACCCTTGCCGTATATCCCCTTGCTCTCGTCATAATACGTATCCATCACAAGAGCCAGCGGCTGAGGCTTTCCGCCTTCCGCAAGAAGCGAGAAGTGATGGGAGCAGAACCCGTCGCGATTTGTCTCAACCCTCACCTCTGGTGTCATCACAGCAGAGGAAAGATAGTACCTGACCCCATCTTCCTCAGCTTTCTTCATCAGGGAGCAGATAAAGCACTCGCTCCCCTCCTTTATCCCATCCCATACAGGTATTGTCTCAAGCTGTATCTTCACCTTGCAAGCCTCTCCGCTTTCTCTGCAGCGACTTCCGGAGTGAAGCCGAACGAAGACGAAAGGTAGCTGAGGTTCCCGACCTCGCCGAACCTCTCACCGACATTCATGAAGTCCATCTTCACCGGATATGTACGCGAAAGGTGCATAGCGATCATCTCTCCCACGCCGCCAGGATAGCGTCCGTTCTCCATGACGAGGACCTTGCCGCAGCGTCTGGCAGCTTTCTCCACAAGCTCCGTATCGAGAGGCCTTACAGTATGGAGATCAATCACGGTGGCATCTATGCCCTTGCTGGCAAGCATCTCCTTAGCGGCAAGGGCCGCATCGACCATTATGACGCCTGTGGCTATCAGGGCCACATCCTTTCCAGTGGAAAGCTCAATTCCCTTCCCAAGGGCAATATCATCGTCAGCAGAGTATCTGAAGCAGATGCCTTTTCTCGGAGTCCTTATGTATGCTGAAGAGCCGCTGTCATAGACCTGCTGCGTAAGCGAATACAGAGACTGTGCGTCAGATGGCTCGACGACAACCATGCCGGGTATCTGCCTCATCAGCGCGATATCCTCAAAAGGCATGTGCGTACCGCCGTTGTACTGGGCTGTTATCCCGGGATCGGAGCCGATCACGATGACCCTCTGATGGGTATATCCCACGGAGATGAAGAGCTGGTCATAGGCACGGCGAGAGGCGAAGCATCCGAACGAGTGGATGAAAGGCACGAAGCCCATCGAGGAAAGACCTGCAGCTATGCCAGCCATATTGGCCTCTGCTATGCCGCAGTTGAAGAATCTCTCAGGATATGCTTTCTGGAAAGCAGTCGATCCGATGCAGGAGGAGAGATCAGCGTCGAGGAAGACCACATCATCGTGCTCAGCCGCGAGATCCACGATGGAACCGATAACAGTATCCCTGTAATGGGAATAGACATGGGCATCCTTCATACTCTTCCCTCCCTTTCCATAAGTGCCTTTATGGCTTCCTCAGCCCCTTCCTTGGTGATGGACATCGAGTGGTTTAACTTAATGCCCTCTCCCGGGATGTATCCATAGCTCTTTATTGTATTCATGACTATCATGTGAGGCTTGCCCTTTGCAGCCTTGGCCTTCTCTATAGCCTCTTCGATCTGGACGTAGTCATGCCCGCTTATCTCATACACATCCCAGCCGAAGCTCTTCCAGCGCTCCACTGTGCTCACTGAAGGGATGATATCCGATGTATACCCATCAAGCTGCTGCCCGTTCTGGTCAAGGAACGCGTAGAGGTTATCAAGATGCCATGCGCCCGCAGCCTCCGCAGCTTCATAGATCTGGCCTTCTTGGGCCTCGCCGTCGCCGATTATCACGAAAGACCGCGCATCCTGCTTCTTCAGCCTCTGGCCCAGGGCAATTCCGATTGCCGCAGAGAGGCCCTGTCCGAGCGAGCCCCCTGTGAAATCTATGCCTGGCGTCTTTGTCATGTCGCAGTGCGAAGGAAGCCTTGTACCTCCCTGGTTGAGTGTCATGAGCCATTCTTCAGGGAAGAACCCCTTCAGGGAGAGAGCCGCATATACAGCTGGACCGGAGTGGCCCTTGGAGACAACAAGCCTGTCACGGTCATCCTTCTCCGGATGGGCAGGATCAACATCCATCTCATGGAAATACAGATAGGAAAGCAGCTCGACGATCGACATGCTGCCACCGATATGCCCTGAGCCGAAGGAGGCTATCTCCCGGATAGTACGGCATCTGATCTCAAAAGCCGCATCCTTCAGGTTCTGCAGAAGCTCATTATTCATACACCACTCCTCATCTGGGCAATCCTTGCCCTTTCGAACTCATTTATATCATCTATTCCGATTGTTCTCGACAGGAAAGTAAGCTTGGCAGACTGCTCAAGGCACTCAAGCCTGTCAAAGGCGCTGAGAAGATCATGGCCGAAGGCGATCGCCCCATGGTTTTCCAGAAGCAGCGCCAGGCTGCCTTTACCCGCGTATCCAGCGACACGCTCTGCAAGCTCCGCTGTGCCCATAAGCGCATAAGGGACCTTCTGGACATCTCCCAGAAGATAGTAGCTTTCGGCTATTATCGCAGTATCGACAGGGGTTCTGGACGCAGAGAACAAGGAAGCGAAGACAGGATGGGAATGCACGACAGCCCCCACATCAGGCCTGGCTATATATACGCCCCTGTGCATCTCAGTCTCGATGCTGAGCTTCTTCTCCGGCGTGAGGTTCTCACCTGTATCGATTGACACAATGGCGATGTCATCAGCGGAAAGCGACGCCTTGTCCTTGCCAGACGGCGTGATCAGCATGACAGAGCCTGAACGCACGCTGACGTTGCCGCCTGTCGCAGTTGTCAGGCCCCTGTCATATATCCTTTTCATGATCCGGGCAACCTCTGCCCTCTTCTCATCGTATCCCATCGCCACCAGTCTATCATAACAACGGGAATTAGGCACCACACCAGAAAAGGCAGGGAGAAAGCCTCCCTCAGAGGACTATGCCTGCTGGATCATCCCTTCGGCAATCATATCGCCGGACTTCCTGTCAAAAAGGAGGATGCCATCTCCTATGATATCAAAAGGCATATCAAGGCTATGTGAGTAATCGACGCTTCCGAATGCAACAGCCGTCACCATATCATCGCCTACCTTGATCTTGACAGTTGTCTCCATGCCTGACGGGAGCGTGGTATATACAACACCGCTGAACGGGCCTTCATCAAGCTTTATGAACTCAGGGCGTATGCCTATCACTGCATCATCTGAATCAGGGATCGCCTCCTTGCTGCTGAACACAAGCTCATGGCCAAGCATGGTGAACGCGACCGATGACTGGCTGATCCTCCTCGGCGAAATACCCAGGAAGTTCATAGTGGGATTGCCCACGAAATCGGCGACAAAGAGATTCGCAGGCCTGTCATAGACCTCAAGAGGAGGCGCGTATTGCTGCAGTATGCCCTTGTTCATCAGGCATATCTTGGTAGCGAGGGCCATAGCCTCCATCTGGTCATGCGTCACGTAGACGAACGTCGAGTCTGTATCGACATGGAGGCGTTTCAGCTCGGATCTCATCTCAAGGCGGAGCTTCGCATCAAGGTTCGAAAGTGGCTCATCCATGAAAAGGACCTTCGGGCTCGGCGCAAGGGTGCGCGCGATGGCTACACGCTGCTGCTGCCCTCCTGAGAGCTCAGATGGATAACGCTTCTCGAACTGCTCTATCTTGAGCATCGCCATCATCTCATGGACTCTCCTGTCTATATCGCCTTTTGACCATTTAAGGTTCTCAAGGCCGAATGCGATATTGTCATAGACAGTCATATGCGGCCAGAGCGCATAGTTCTGGAACAGGAATCCGATATCTCTCTTTGCCGGGGATATATCTATCCCGCTCTCGCTGTCGAAGACAACGGTATCGCCTATCGTGATCTTCCCCTTGGTAGGAGTCTCAAGGCCTGCGATCATCCTCAGCGTCGTCGTCTTCCCGCAGCCTGATGGCCCTAGAAGCGTGATGAAGTCCCTGTCCTCGATAACGAGCGAAAGATCATCCACAGCCACGAATTTATCAAAGCATTTTGTAACATGTTCAAGTACGATTCTCGGCATAATCAACCTCCGATGCCTTTATCGATGCTGGCGCCTGTAAGCTTGTTCGTGATGAACTGCACCAGCAGGACTATCATGATGATAAGGAAGTTTATCCCATTGCTTATCTGGGTAAGGCCATTGACCTCGAAGTCCTGGAGGACGACGGTTATTATCGAGCCAGGAGCTGCAAGCAGGACAAAGAGCGAAAGCTCACGCATGCAGGAGATGAAAGGAAGCAGATACCCTGATATGAAGCTTGCCTTCTGTATCGGGAAGAGTATCCTGACCATCCTCTTCCACCATGGCACGCCTATGACGAAAGCCGCTTCCTCGATCTCTCCTGACACCTGCATCATCGCATTGGCGCCGCTTTTTGATGCAAACGGCAGGAACTTTATGCCTCCGACAATGATCAGGAGGAAGACAGAACCTCTGAGGAACGAGAAGGACGGAAGGAATGAGACGGAAAGATATACCGCGCCGAAGCTCATAGCCGGTATGAGATATGGGAAGAACGCCATGTTGGAGACCCATCTTGCGAGCCTTGACCCACGTTTCCTTGCACAGGCATATCCTATGAGGATCCCGAATGTCCCTGATATCAGGGCAACCATCAGCGATACAAGAAGGCTCCGCCCGAGCGCCATCCAGATCGTCGGATTGCGAAGTATCCCCTGAGACGAGCCGAATACCCTGTTCTCAAGCGTGTCGGTAGTAAGCCAGTAGTACAGCGAGAGCGTGGAGTAATCGCCAGGGACCTCAAGAAGGCTCTCAAGCGCAAACGAGACAAGAGGGACGATAGCGAAGAATATCGATATGACAAGGATGACCGCCGTGATGGGCTTCCTTGCCCGTCCGAGCTTGACGAGCGAGACCTGCCCGGACTTGCCGCTTATGGTAGTGAATGACTTGCGCTTTCCCGTCATCCTGTTGTTGATCGTAAGGATAAGCACAGAAAAGACGAGCAGCACGATAGCAACCACGAACCCCTGCCCCTGCATCGCAGCTGTGTTGAAAAGGGATCTCATGGTCGTCGATATGGTGGAGAACGATCCGTTCTTGTTCAGGAACGCCGGGACTGTATAGCTCGATATGCTGCTTGAGAAGACAAGCAGGACTGTGGATATCAAGGCAGGAGTCACTATTGGAAGAGTTATCTTCCTCAGTATCTTGAAGCGGGATGCCTTAAGCACAGTGGCTGCCTCCTCAAGATTGGCATCCATGTTGCGCAATATCCCTCCGATCAGCAGATAAGCAAACGGAGCGTAGTGTATGCCAAGGCACATCGCGCATGGGAAGAAGCCATAAAGCACCCATTCCGGCACGCATATGCCCGTGAGGCTCTCAAGCATCCCCATCTGGTTGTAGCAGGCGACGATCCTGGTGTTCTTGAAGAAATTCTCCCAGAACATCGCTATGGACCAGCTGGGCATTATGTATGGGAATACGAATATCGTAGAGAGGAATTTCTTCCCCTGGATGTCTGACCTTGTTATGAACCAGGCGACGGCACCGCCGAACCCGACAGCCACGATGCACGAGACAATGGCCATGGAGAACGAGTTGAGGAGCGGATGCCAGAACGTAAGGACTGAATAGTTGTAGAGATTGTCGAAAAGCAGTGTCTGCCAGTGGTAGAGGGTGAATGACCCTACCGGCTTCCCGATATCCCTTATCTCGCCGAAATGGACAGTGAACGCATCCCTGACAAGCGAGATGAGAGGAAAGCATACTGTCGCGAGCAGAATAATGAAGAACAATACAGTTATCACATTCGCAGGCTTGGCTGCATAGCTGTGGATATTGTTCAATATGCGGATTTTCTTCTTTGAATCACTCATGGGACAACTCCAGGAAAGGGGGATCGCTCCCCCTTATCCAAGACTCGGTATTATCATTACATCACAAGGCTTCTGATATAAGTGCTGGCTTCCCTGTAGACAGAGTTGATGTAATCAATATCCTCGACGATAGCGCCTTCAAGCCACTGTGAAAGCGTATGATCTCCCTCAAGGACAGGCACATCAGGGTTGACGGAATAGTATCCTTCATCGCTCCATCCGCTCCTGAAGCCTTCAGGCGAGCACATATACTCGACAAAGAGACATGCTGTATACGGCAGCCTTGCTGTCTTCGGGATCATGAGCCACATCTTATAGAAATATGACGTGAATCCTTCCATCGGGACGTTCCATCCGGAGATCGCGAGATCGTTATGGTAGTCGTTTGTCTCAGGATAGTCCTTGATCTTGTTGAGAGGAGCATAGACAACCTGGCCTGTGGTCATCGTCGTCATATTCTTGACAGCCGTGGTGTCGGAGCTGTGCCATGTCGTGACATTCTTCATAAGCTCAGTCACGAACTTGTAGCCGATGTTCTGATAGCCATCATTCCCCGCATAAGGCGTACCGAAGTATGACTCATATGCTGCCGCAAGCTTGCTGCAGGCATCCTCGCCAGTGAGCATGATGAGGAAGTTCATGTTTACGTTCTCAGTCGCAGGGGTCTGGAACGACAGCTGATGCACGCCCTTGAGCTCTGCGCCATCTGCGCCGGTGAGCTGCCATACATTCGTTATGTAGTCAGGGCCATACTCAGGATTGGTCTTGTTCCAGTAGAAGCACTTATTGACGTAAAGAACGGAAAGCGGATCGCTGTCAGACTCTGAAAGCTCTACGGAATTAGGGACATAGTTGAGCATGTATCCCGTATCAATGAGCATCGACTTGAGCGAGGAGCCATCCTGTATGAGGACAGCGTCAGCGACATACTGGTTCTGCCCGATGGCTGTCGTAAGCTCCGTATAGAGCGCCTGGTCCTTGCTTGAGCTGAATTCCTCATAGTCGAACCATGGGTACTTTGCCTTGAATCCCGCAAGCACGTTCTTGACACCTGACGTGGATCCCCTTGCCGCGAACTTGACGCCTGCGGCCTCGAACTCTGCCTTTGCCGCAGCCTCAAGCTCCTCCATCGTCATGTTCTCCGCTGCAGCTATAGCATCGGCAACGGACTGGCCGCCACTCTCCCCTGCGCCTCCCGCGAAGCAGAAACCGGAGATGATGGCAAGGACAAGAGCAAGCGCTATTGATTTCCTTAACATTGGTATCCTCCTTTGATGATTAACAGAATCTTAACTCTAATTTTACACACTCTCAACAGGAACAGGCAGACATAAGACATCTATGCACCATCTTTAAGCACCCCTTGCAAAGGCATGTCGGTTGCCTATCGGCAGTGGTAACAATATAATGAATCCTCGGTTAGGAGATTTAGCTTTATGAGAATGTCCAGAATGTTTTCGAAAACTCTCAGGGAAGCGCCAAACGGTGCGGATACAAAAGGTTATGAATACCTTCTGAGAGCCGGGTATATCAGGCAGATGGGTGCGGGAATCTTCTCCCTGCTTCCTCTCGGCTTCAGAGCTACAGAGAAGATCAAGGCAATCATTCGCTCAGAGATGGAAGCCATAGGGGCCGAAGAGATGGAAATGCCTGTCGTGAACCCCGCTGATATCTGGAAGGAAACAGGAAGATACTACTCAATCGACAAGGAGATGAGCCGCTTCAAGGACAGGAACAACAGGGACATGGTCCTTGCTATGACCCACGAGGAGGCTGTCACTGATATAGCAAGGGGTGAGGTCGACTCATACAAGAGGCTGCCGCGTCTTGTCTATCAGATGCAGACGAAATGGAGGGATGATCCAAGGCCAAGGGCCGGCCTGATAAGGGTACGTGAGTTCACGATGCTCGACTCATATTCATTCGACAGGGACGCTGCTGGGCTCGACAAGGTTTACAGGGATCATTACAGGGCATATTTCAGGATATTCTCACGCTGCGGGCTCCCTTCGATCGCGGTAGGTGCGGACTCAGGCATGATGGGAGGCAAGATATCCCATGAGTACATGTACCTCTCCCCGATCGGCGAGGATACGATAATCTACTGCCCGGAGTGCGGCTATACAGCCAACAGGCAGATTGCGAAGTTCAGCAAGGAATACTTCCCGGAGGAGATGAAGGAGATCGAGAAGAGGGAGACTCCTGAGTCAAAGACAATCGAAGCGCTTGCCGAATACCTTGGCGTCGATCCGAAGAAGACAGCGAAGTGTGTCTTCATGGTCGGCTCTTTCATAAACGACAAGAACGGCGAGGAGGAAGACAAGCTCATCGTAGCGGTAGTGCGCGGTGATCTTGAGGTCGAGGAGTCAAAGCTTTCCAACGCAGCCAGGGCAAATGCGCTGCGCCCTGCACACGAGGAAGAGATAACCGCATGCGGAATGGTCCCGGGCTATGCCTCCCCTATCGGGGCAAAGGGAGACTTCATCTGCATCGTAGATGACTCGGTCGCGAAGTCAAACAACCTTGTAGCTGGCGCGAACGAGGCTGGATACCACCTTCTCAACACGAACTATGGACGTGACTACAGCGGAATGGTAGCGGATATAGCATCAGCGCGCGATGGCTTTGCATGCCCAGTCTGCGGTAAGCCGCTCAAGGCCTCGAAAGGCGTGGAGATCGGAAATATATTCCAGCTCGGCACAAGGTACTCCGAGGCGATGAACTGCACTTACCAGGATGAGAACGGCAAGCAGGTTCCTGTCGTGATGGGCTCATACGGAATAGGTGTCGGCAGGCTTCTCGCATGCCTCGCGGAGGAATACAACGACGAGGGCGGCCTCAAGCTCCCTGTATCGGTGGCGCCTTATCAGGTGCACCTTGTATCGCTGGTGAAGGAGACTGAGATCGCTGACAAGATCTACGAAGATCTGGAAAAGGCGGGGATCGAGGTCCTGTATGATGACAGGAAGGAGACCGCAGGCGTCAAGTTCGCGGATGCAGACCTTATCGGCATCCCTCTGAGGATCACCCTTGGAAACAGAAGCCTCAAGGAAGGAAAGGTGGAGGTCAAGATAAGGGAAAGCGGAGAGACAACCTCATTCCTCCTGGAGGATATAGCTGACGAGATCAAGGCTGAGATAATGAGAGAGCAGCAGGAGATCGACAGCAGGATAGTAAACAAGGAACTGGACTGAAGCAGTCCATCGCGAAGAAAGGAAGCCCTTCAAGCACAGGCCTGAAGGGCTTCTTCATATTATCGCGGAAAAGAAAAGGAGGCAGCCTCACAGGAAACCGCCTCCTTCATTGCACTGCCTGGATTATACAGCGCCTTTCTCCTTGAGGACATTCACAAGATATGTCCTCTTAGCGGCTTTCGCATAGTCAAGGACAGAATGCCCCTGATAATCGCGTGCGTTGATATCTGCACCGCTTCTGATGAGCTGTGTGGAAATCTTTGTCTCGTCATTGCTGTTCACAGCCATGATGAGAGCAGTCTCGCCAAGATAGTTCCTTGCATCAATGTTAGCGCCAGCTGCAAGGAGTGCCTCGATTACCTTTGGGTTCTTTGAGCTATTTGCCGCAAGATGAAGGGCATTTGACCTGTACTTAGGCTCAGCCTCATGGATGTCAGCACCAGCGGCGATGAGTGCGTTGAGGACAGCAACAGAGTGATTGTACTGTGCAGCAAGCATCACAGGAGTCAGACCCCATTCATTATGAGCATTGATATCAGCACCCTTATCCAAGAGGTCCTTGATATCCCTGGCCTTCGTTGCGCTTATAGCAGCGGCAAGAAGCTTCTTATTAAGAGAATCAACAGATTTTGCCATATTATTTTCCTCCATTTCCGATATTGTCCCTAAACAATGGGAATGTAAAGCGAAAAAGATGCAAAAACAGCATTTTGATAGATATAAATGCAATAGCATAAAAAAGTTATAGGTGTCTTCTTATACAAACTGTGCAAGAATGCCTAATCCTGGCATGAAATGCTTGCTCTTGCCTTATCATGAAAGAGAGGGCAGAATCTATACATGCTTACAGTAAAAGAGATCCAGACACTTCCGAAAGTAGAGCTTCATGAGCATCTTGATGGCTCGCTCAGGCCATCAACAATCATCGACCTCGCGAAGGAAAGAGGGATAGGACTGCCGGAGACAGACGCGGAAAAGCTTGGCGCATGGTTCAGGAAAGGTTCTGAAAGGAAATCCCTGACTCTCTATCTGGAGAGCTTCAGCATCACGACAGCCGTGATGCAGGACAGGCAGGCGCTGGAAAGGACAGCAAGGGAAGAGATGGAGGACCTTGCTGCAGATGGGGTCGTCTATGCCGAGATCCGCTTCGCCCCTTCCCTTCACACGGCAGGAGGCCTCTCGATGGACGAGGTTGTGAGGGCAGTGCTTGATGGACTGCAGGAAGGAAGGCGGAAGACAGGAACGGAATTCGGACTCATACTCTGCGCAATGCGCCATGAAAGCCCGGCTATATCCCTGAAAGTCGCGGAGCTTTGCGCGGCATATGCCGACAGGGGCGTCGTCGGATTCGATCTTGCAGGAGATGAAGCGGGCAACCCCGCCAAGAAGCATATAGAGGCCTTCGAATACATAAGGCGCAAGAACTTCAACATAACAATCCACGCGGGAGAGGCATTCGGGACAGAGTCGATATGGCAGGCCATACAGATATGCGGAGCGCACAGGATCGGGCACGGCACTAGGCTGATTGACGATATGAAGATCGAGGATGGGAGGATAACCCGGATGGGAAGCCTGGCAAGCTTCGTGCTTGACAAAAGGATTCCCCTTGAGATGTGCCTCACATCAAATGTCGGCACAGGAGCTGTCGAGAGCTATGAGGCCCATCCATTCCCTCTGTTCTACCGGAGCAAGTTCAGGGTATTCCTCTGCACGGACAACAGGCTGATGAGCGGGACATCGCTGTCGAATGAGCTCGCGATAGCATCACAGCGCTATGGCCTCGGCATCAATGATATCGAGAAGATCACGATAAATGCGATGAAGAGCGCTTTCTGCCACCATGACAAGAAGCTTGACCTCATCTACAACGTGATAAAGAAAGGCTATGCAGAGAAAAGAGAGGCTTGGGGATTATAGGCCCCAGGCCTTCCATGGCTTTATCCTCATGCGTATCATAACGTAGAGGAACGCGAAGAGAAGCCCGAACAGATGCGTCGCATGCCCGATCGATCCGGACGAGAACACAGAGCCGAAGAACTCGATGAAGAAGTAAAGCAGGACAAGCATCGAGGCCCTCATCGGGATTATCCCGAAAAGCAGCACCCCTGCGGACGGGAAGAATACGGAGAAAAGCAGCATCACCCCATAGATCGCGCCCGATGCCCCAAGAAGCATTATGTTCTGGCCTGTGAAGTAGAAGAAGAAATAGCTTGCTATCCCTGAAAGCGTGCCGACAAGGAAGTAGAAAAGGACAAACTCCCTCGTCCCTATCCTGCGTTCAACAGGAGAGCCGAACATGAAGAGCGCAAGCATGTTGAAAAGCAGATGCCATATGCCGCCGTGCATGAACATATATGTGACGAACTGCCAGTACCAATGGCGATACAGCACCATTGACGGTATGAGGGAGAAGACATAAAGCAACCTCGGGAAGAGGAATGTGACGACCCCGAATGCTATGATGTTGATGACAGCGATGATCGCCGCAGCATTCGAATATGTATACCTGAACTGTCTGTTTATGATGCTGTTCCGCATAACACAGAAATTAACGGCATCCATGCAGAGGGTCAACATGAAAGAATTTGCACACTGTTACATTTTTTCACAGCTAAAATTACATGATAGTGACAAAACAGCGTCAAAACTGCGCAGAACAGGAGTTGGCACGCTTCTTGCTAATAGAGGAATAGAGCAAACAGTTTTTTCAACAAACCTCCTTTTTAGTGTATTCAAAGACAGCCACGTGCTGTCTTTGTTTTTTAATTGAAGTTCCTGTGAAGCATATTAACTTTGGCACGGACCTTGTAGATATTAAGCAAAGAGCAACAGTTTTCACCTCCTTTGCGTGGAAAACATTCGCCGGACGGACTCTCCCACCCCATTTTTCATCCGTCCGGCGTCTTTCTTTCAAAAGGGAAATAAACTAGACTTGCAGCATGGCAGTTTCAAGAAGAGACAAAGCGGACTTCTTCACGAAGAAGGCGCACAGCGAGGGTTATCCTGCACGTTCGGTGTATAAGCTTGAGGAGATAAACAGCACTCACCGCATAATAAAGCCGGGCGACTGCGTGCTCGATGTCGGAGCAGCTCCAGGCTCATGGACGCTGTATACCCACCGTGAACTGATAAAAGGCAGAGGCAAGATAGTATCATGCGACCTCAATCCACTCTCGCTGGATCCTGTCCCGCCGACAGTAATAGAGTTCACAGGCGATGCGTTCTCAAAGGAAATACGGGCCAGGCTTGTCGAGGAAGGCCCTTACGATGCGATAATATCAGATGCGGCACCGATGACGACAGGCAATAGAATCGTCGACACATCACGCTCGGAGTATCTTGCGGAGCAGGTCGTCATGCTGGCAGAGGAGCAGCTCAAGCCGCATGGCAACCTTGTCATAAAGATATTCCAGGGCGGAGGCGAGCAGGAAGTGCTGAAGAAGATGAGGACAATCTTCAAGAAGGCAAAGGCATTCAAGCCAAAGGCTTCCAGGGATGACTCTTTCGAGATCTTCCTTATCGGGCTGGACAGGAACTGATGGCGCTCAGCCTTCCTGGACTATATGGACATCAAGCTGGTTGAACGGCATGTCGAGGCCGTTCGCGCGAAGTGTCTTCAGCACGTCAGCGTTGAACTGCCAGTATGTCTTCCAGTAATCAGCAGGCTTCACCCAGGGCCTTACGATGATCGTTATGCCGCTGGCTCCATATGAACCGACCTCCACGACAGGGGCAGGATCCTTCAGGACAGCAGGATATGATGAGATGAGGCCATAGAGAACCTCCTTGGCCTTCTCCGTATCCATGTCGTAGGAGATATCAATGGACATATCAATGCGTCGCTTCTCGATATATGAGTAATTGAGGATCGTATTGCTCCACACGTACTTGTTGTTGACAGTATATTTCTTGTTGTCCCCTGTCGAGAGCGTCACGCACATGAGGTCCATGGCCACGACAGTGCCGGCAACGCCGTCCTGCCCTATCTCAACCCAGTCCCCTACCCGGAACGGATTGTTGAGAGCGATCATGAAGCCGCTGAAGAGCGAGCCTATCGACTCCTGAAGCGCAAAGCCAAGCACGACGCCTGTAACACCAAGGCCGGCGATGAGAGGCGTAAGATCTATCCCCCAGACAGCCAGGATGGAAAGGATCGCGATCATCCACACAAGCACCGAGCATATACGCCACACAAGCGATGCCATCAGCACTGAGAACTTAGGATTCCTTGCAGAGAGTTTCTTGAAGAATCTCCTGACGATATATGAGATGATCTTCGCAGCCACGAATATGACAGCGGAGATGATGATCGATATGACGAACTCCGGGATATTCGTACCTGTAGAGATTGAGCTGACCAGTGTCTCGATATCCGCGACTTCCTTGCTCTGTCCGGCCGCAGCCGTCGATGCCAATGCTAGCATGGGCTTCTCCTGAAAAGAAAATGGACGGCACAGACCGTCCATTCAACAATACCATCAATTTCCTCAAACTGAAAGGATTCTTGTCAGATTCCTAACGAAATCAGAGGAATCCGATGGCATCACGCCCTCAGCAAGAAGCGCCTGGTCAAGGATCACAGACGAAAGAGCCTTGACGAAGTCATCATCAGAGCTGCCTTCGATCTTCTTTATGACAGGAGAGTCAGGATTGATCTCGAGAAGAGGCTTGACCTCTGGCAGGTCCTCGCGTCCAAGCTGCTTCATCATCCTCTGCATCTGTATGGACATGTCATCATTGCTGAGTATCACGGCAGCAGGAGCATCGGAAAGGCGTGAGGAGACACGGACATCCTTCACCCTGTCACCAAGCGCGGCCTTTATCTTCTCGGCAACGCCCTTCATATCCTCTTCCTTCTTCTTGTCCTCATCGCTCTTGAGGTCATCGATGGACTCTTCCTTGTTGATGGCCTTCAGAGGCACATCCTGATAGCTTCCTATCATTCCGACGACAATCTCATCGATATCATCGCACATGAGCAGAACCTCGTAGCCCTTCTCCTTGTACGCAGCGACAAGCGGGGATGTCTTCAGGACATCTTCCTTTCCGCCAGTGATGTAGTAGATGGCTTTCTGCCCCTCCTTCATCCTCTCCTTGTACTCCTTCAGGGACACGAATCCATCGCTCTCGCTTGACTTGTATCTGACAAGCTCAAGAAGTGTGTCCTTGTTGGCATAGTCGGAATAGAGGCCTTCCTTCATCGGGCGGCCATACTGCGTGATGAACTTGGCATAAAGCTCCGGGTTGTTCTCTGAGATCTTCTTGAACTCACCGAGAAGCTTCTTCACTGACGCATTGCGTATGCTTCTCATCACCTTGTTCTCCTGAAGTATCTCACGGGAGACATTGAGAGGCAGATCCTCGCTGTCAATGACACCGCGCACAAACCTCAGGTAAGATGGAAGGAGATCCTTGTCGTCATCCGTGATATATACACGCTTCACGTAAAGCTTCACGCCTGGGCGGTAATCAGCATAGTACATGTCGAAAGGAGCGGTAGCCGGAATATAGAACAGCGTAGTATATTCCGTAGCGCCCTCTGCCTGGGTATGGATATAGAAAAGAGGATCCTCGCTGTCATAGAAAGCGTTCTTGTAGAACTCCTTGTACTCCTCATCCTTTATGCTGCTCTTGCTTCTCTTCCAGAGCGCAGAGGCGCTGTTGACCTGCTCGGTCTTCCTCTCAACAGTCTTCAGAGGCTCGCCTTTATCATCCTTCTTATCGTTGTCATAGTGTGTCTGGTCATAGGTAAGATAGATTGGATATGCGATATTATCTGAATACTTCTTGATGAGGTTGTCCAGGGTCCAGCGGTTCGCGAACTGCTCCCCTTCCTCGTTGAGGTCCAGGATGCTGGTAGTCCCCTGCCCATCTCTTTCAGCTTCCTCTATCGAATATGAGCTCTCACCAGTGCTTGTCCACTTGTAGGCTTTGTCAGTCCCCGCCTTCCTCGTTATCACCGTGATCCTGCCAGCGACCATGAAAGCCGAATAGAAACCGACACCGAACTGACCGATCAGGTTGGAGTCCTTCTTCTGGTCATCCGTAAGAGATGAAAGGAACTTCTTCGTACCGGAGCTTGCAATGGTCCCGAGGTTGTTGTTCAGGTCATCCTCATCCATTCCGATGCCGTTGTCCGAGATAGTAAGCGTCCTGCCAGTCCCCTCCGTGAAAGAGATATCGATGCGGGGATCGAAGGCAAAACCCTTGAGTGACTCATCTGTAAGGGTAAGGTATCTGAGCTTGTCTATGGCATCTGATGCGTTGGATATAAGCTCGCGGAGGAATATCTCCTTGTTAGAGTAAAGCGAATGTATTATGAGGTGCAGAAGATCAGCGACCTCAGTCTTGAATTTCCTTGTTGTTGACATTTCTTTTCTCCCTTTCAAAACATACAAACGAGAAATGGAAACGGCAACAGGAATCATCAATTTGCATACATGCCATGCGCGATATGAGGGAAATGAGCCACGCCTTGCATGAATATTAGGCATGACCGCTGAAAATTTGGTAAAATGACCTTATGGATTTCTCTAGACCCGACAATGCAAGGAAGATAAACAGGCTGAAAGTCCTTTCCGCCTTACGGCATGAGGAACTATCGAAAGCCGAGATATCAAGAAGGCTGAACATAAACAAAGTCTCAATCGGCGAGATCATAGATATCATGACGGGTGAAGGGCTTCTTGAAGAAGTCGGCAAGGCGGCATACTCATCAGGCCGTCCGGCAACCCTTCTTGCCATCAAGCCGAACTCAGGCAGGGTGCTGTCGATAGAGATGAAGAGAAAGGCAGTCTCCGTATCGGTCTCAGATGCTGTCGGCAGGATACTCAGGTTCGAGCGCTTTCCCCGTACGGATACGCTTCTCTCAGACCTCGAAAGGACAATCACGAAGATGAGAGGCGGAGACGATGTCAGGATATATGGCATCGCCATCGTTAACGAGGATATCGACATATCATCGATAATAGACGCGCCGAAGGTAGTCATATCCCGCATCGATGCGGAAAGCGCAAGCGAGATCGCAAGGATGGAGGATGCAGAGAACACGCTCTTTGTCTCATGGTCAGACTCGATCGAAGCCGCTTTCTTCCATGACGGGATGATCAAGCTTCCGCATTTTGCCCATATAAGGGCGCAGAGGGATGGAGAGTGCAGCTGCGGCGGACATGGATGCCTTGAAGCTGCCGCATCAGGCTTGTCGCTGATAAGGAAAGCCGGAGCCAAAGGCTACAGGGACCTTGTCACATCACCTCAGGGGCTTCAGGCTGTGCGTGAAAGCATGAGACCGATGGCTGCCGCTCTTTCAATGGCTGTCCAGGCGCTATCAGCGGACCGTGTAGTCATAACAGGAGAGCTTTCAGCACTCCCTGATGAGATGTTCGCACATCTGAACACACTCCTCTCATCAGCGCTTCCTCCTGGAAGGAACGTAACGGTATCAAAGGCGCTGTCTGGAGAGAAAGGAGCGAGGGAGGGAGCTGCGATCCTTGCCCTTGATGAGTTCTTCTACCATACTGTGCTGCTTGCAAAGCTATCTGCTATCGAACGCCTCGCCTCTGATTTTCAGAGCGGAATATGACATATGTGAGAAGCAGGACAAGGTATATGCACCAGAAGACAGAGTTTCCTGCTATCACTGCCGTTATGATCCAGGGAACTGCAGTGAACACGATCGCCAGCGCAAGCGAAGCACCCCGTGAGAGTGCGCGCTTCATACCGCTCCTGACAGCTGTGGCTGCAGTGAAAAGTATGACAGAGACAATCGACACGATCATCAGGCGAAGCATCCATCCATCCACACTGTAGTGGATAAGCTCATCTTCCCTGTCAACGTAGATGACAGCTGGCTCAGCCGGGCTCTCTTCAGCAGCAGGCGTTGCAGGCACTTGCTCAAGAGCTGGTGCATCCGCTGTCGTCTCTTCAGCATCAGCAACAGGCTCAGCCACCTCTTCAGGTGTTCCTGTATTGACAACAGCCGGTATGAAGACAACATCAGGCGTCTGGTCGACAACTTCCGGGACAGGCTCTTCCTCAGGAGCTGACTCTGGAACAGTCTCAGCCGGGACAGCAGGCGGAACGTTCTCATCCTGTACCACGCTATCTTCCACAGCAATTTCATCTGCTGCAGCCTCGGGCACGGCAAGCACCTCTTCGATAGGACGCTCCTCTGTCCGTGTCCTTGCAGGACTTTCAGTAAGGGCGTCTATTATCATAGAACCGCTGCTTTCAGCAGAAAAGACATTACCCCCTGTTATGCAGGAGGACAGCACAGCTGAAATGACGATGATGAGAACAATGAACGCCCTTCTCATAGCATATATCAAACAACATTATATAGAAATTGTTACAAAATGCAAAAACGCTGATCCAGCCTTTGGGAATCTTGGCACATCGGTTTTCCTGATGCCTTTGCTTCCGCCTGTCTCCAGTGTCCATCGATACAGCTTTTGCATTCCAATTCCGCCCTTCCTATCATCAAAACCAAGCAAAAAGAAAGGCAGGCTGTGAACAATACACCACCTCCAGTTCTTAAGTTTATCTAAAAATTTGATGCAAACTTTACAAATTCTGAAGTTTGAATAGAATATAAACATGAAAATAAATAGACCCATCTATATGGATGAAATGCTCAAATTCCTGGATGTGCCTCTTGTAAAGATAATCAACGGGGTCAGACGATCCGGGAAATCCACATTATTGTCGCTCCTTGCAGATGAGCTGAAGAAACGTGGGATTCCTGAAGAAAGGGTCATATACAGAAGGTATACAGCGATAGGGACACCAATTGCCAGTGATTCCGTTTCCATGTATCAGGAGCTGAAGGCTCAGGCAGGAGGGAAAGGACGGTGCTACCTGCTTCTGGATGAGGTGCAGGAGATCCCAGGATGGGAGAAGGTTGTCAATTCCCTTCTTGAGGATGATGGCCATTGTATCTTCATCACCGGTTCCAATTCCCGGCTCCTGGCAGGAGAACTCTCAACATATCTGTCCGGCAGGTATGTGGAGATTCCTGTCTATCCGCTGTCCTTTGATGAATTCTGTATGTTTGGAAAGACCAAAGGGCACGAGGAAACGCTCGACAATTACATCGCATATGGCGGATTCCCTGTGATATCCACAGTGGATCTCGATAAGCAGGCCGCATACCAAATCATATATGGGATATACTCATCCATCATCATCAGGGATATACAGCGCAGGCACAAGATTGCCAACTTAGACCTCTTTTCAAGAGTCGTGGACTTTATCCTGAATAACATGGGCAGGACATTCTCAGGAGCCTCCGTGGTACGTTTCCTCAAAGGACAGGGACGCACTCAGAACATAGAGCAAGTCTATGACTATATCAGATGGCTGGAAGAGGCCTTTGTCATATACCGCTGTCAACGTTACGACCTGCGTGGAAAAGAGGTCTTGGCAACACAGGAGAAATATTATCTTTCAGACCATTCACTGCTGTATGGACTGAAGGGGTTTCGTGGGGAAGATGTGGCTGCAGTAGTGGAGAATATCGTATATCTTGAGCTCCGGAGACGCGGCTACAAGGTATATGTAGGGAAGCTGTATGATAAGGAAATCGACTTCGTCGCGGATAAGGCAAGAGGAATGGACAGGCTTTATGTGCAGGTATGCCGAAGCATGCCAGCCTCTTCCGACAGGGAGATATCAAATCTCAGATCCATAAAGGATGACTATCCCAAGATGGTGATCACACTGGATAAATACAGCTCAGACAATCTGGACGGTATAAGGATAATCCCATTGGAACGATTCCTGCTGGAACAGTAAGCATACAAAGGCGTTTCTCTCTCTGCCATCATCAATGGATGCAGCATCTATTGCAAATGAATTGCGGACACATGAGAAAGCTCAGCAAAG
>CASFMA010000032.1 GCA_949295675.1 uncultured Spirochaetales bacterium
TTCACCATCGGTATGATGCCGGTTCCAAGGATGAGATCCACAAGCCTTGACCGTGAGAAATTGCAGACTCCGATCGCTTTGGCTCTTCCTTCCCTCAGCAGCTCATCCATTGCCTTCCAGCTGCCGTAGCAATCCCCGAAAGGCATATGTATCAGATAGAGATCAAGGTAGTCTGTCCTCAGATTCCTCAGAGTCTTCTCAAATGAGTCCATGGTTTTGCTGTAGCCTGAATCCTGTATCCAGACTTTGGATACAAGCGTGATGTCATGGCGCTCGATCCCGCTTTCGGCAACAGCATCTCCGACAGCCTTCTCATTGCCGTAGCATGCTGCTGTATCTATCATCCGGTAGCCTGCTTCAATAGCCGTGAGGACACTTTCCCTGCAGATTGCGCTGTCTGTTATCTGAAAGGTCCCGAACCCGAGGGAAGGAATCTTCACGCCATTGCAAAGAGTGAAGTACTCCATGCTCATGCCTCATTGCCTGAGAATGAAAGGCATCTGCCGATTACCTTGCCTGTCTCCAGATACTCATAGTTCGGCATATCGAAGAGGACAGGGGAGAGCTCCTCGTAATCTATCTTGCCTCTGTCATTGATTATCGAATCTTCAGCATATACTGCGACGGGCTGGAGTATGTAGTTGTGGAATCCATCGCTTTCGTAGATATCCACAACATTACATTCCATCGAAAGCTTTGAATCCGTGATCAATGGAGCTCCATAGTCTCCCGCGTTCCAGTTGAATAGCTCTGACTTGTCTTCTTTGCTTCCGCTCACCGATCCTGCCTTGTCAGCTTTCGCAAGGAGCGGCCTGTCTATTATGTTCAGGGATATCATACGCCCAAGGCTGATGCCATTGTTCGTATAATGAGTGGCTGCAGAGCTTATCATCATCCTGTCATGGCCGATGATTCCTGTATGGGCGACAAGCAGCCAGTTCGGCTTGTTTTCCACAAATGCCCCTACGACAACGACAGGCATTGGGTAGAGAGCCACCATCTTTCCTATGTTCTTCTTCATATTCCTTTCTCCACATCCTTGAGATTAGGACAGAGGTGAAAGGATGTCTAATACTTATTTCTTATTTCAAGAAATGCCTAATCGGCATTCTTCAGATAATCTATGAAGCTTTTCGTGACAGTTGAGAAAAGCTGGTTCTTCTTCCAGCATACAGCACTGCCTGTCATAAGAGGTGGGATCATCGGGATGAATCTGAGACCTTCGTAGTCAGCAAAGAGATCAAAGCATATTCCAGTACCAAGTCCTTCGCGGACCATGACGGCAACGTTCCTTCCAAGATTATATCGTGCGGCAATCTGCATATCCTGAAATGATCTTCCAAACCAGCCTTCAAGTATGTAGCGCACCTCAGAGCGTATCGGGAGTATCAGATTGCGGCTGTTCACGTCTTCCGGATATACAAACTCCTTCTGGGCAAGCGGATCATCCTCCCTCACAAGCGCACCCCATCGTTCCTTGCCCTTGAGGTGCAGTGTCTCGAATCTTGAGGTGTCCACTGGTTCAGTAACAAGTCCCAGCTCGAAGACTCCTTTCTCTATATTCTCCTTCACTCCGTCGGCATTCGTAGTGAATACCCTGTAGCTGACGCCGCTGTGAAGTTTCCTGAACTCTGACATCTTCTCAGCAAAGCTGTCCATGCTGTGTGTTTCAGTACAGCCGATCGTTATCTCTCCGACAATATCCTTGTGCTTGTTGCTGATTGCCTCCGCTGTATTCTCAGCAAGGGACAGTATCTCCTCAGCTCTGCGCTTAAGAAACAGCCCGTCCTCTGTGAGCTTGATGCAGTATTTGCTCCGCTTGAAAAGCTTGGCTCCAAGCTCATCCTCAAGCTGCATGATCTGGCGCGAAAGCGTCGGCTGCGTCACGTGAAGTATATCCGCAGCTCTGGTTATGTTCTCTTCTTCTGCGATTGTCAGGAAATATCTCAGCACTCTCAGTTCCATGAATATGATGTTACTATGAAAATAAATTACTGAAAAGCATTTTTAGATATTAAAAATAAGCATTAGACATGATAATTCAGTGGATATTAAAGTGCGGCCAAGAATGCTGCATCGTGTACTGTTGTATTGTGTAGATACATCTCTATCCGTAGAACAGATGATACCTCCACTTGTCAAAGAACAGCTGAAAATCTTGCATTCATATGCAGATATTTTCAATATCATTTGACATGGGCATTCTTCTCGATGTTTTTTCGTGTTACATGCCTGCTATGGGCAAATTTGATCCATCATGGATGGAATGGTTTTCATTTGTAATACTTTCGAGAGGTTATGATTTTATGCTTCAGGAGCTGTTTCTGATATCATCAAGACAGATACAGGTTATGAGGCAACGGTTTATGGTTCCGAACCATACGATGTTAAGGTTGAAATCATGGATGACCGCTTGCTAGCTGCCTGTTCCTGACCATACGCTTCTGATTGGACATCCTAGGCCTTGGCAGGAAGAGTATGGGTGAAAGAATAAGCATCATGTGCATCCTTGATGAGGATGCCGTACGATGCCTTATCAATAATGAGAATCTTGTATGACCTCAGTCATCTTCTTCGTGTTCAAGCTGCAGTGTTATCGTGGTTGCGTCTGCAAGCTCTTCCGGTCCGAAGTACTGGATTGCTCCAGGGTAGTGGAAGCATGTCTCTGAAGCCCACTTCATCCTGTGCCTTGCAAACTCCTTGAAAGGCTTTCCGTTCAGATCGACAAGGGCTTTCTTTATTACAGGCTTGTCCTTTCCCCCGCGTCTCTCTATGTCCATCATCTTCGTGATAGGCATGCCGCCTGCTGTCCATTCATCAACACCCTTTGCAAGGTTCTTCACATATGACATGTAGCCATTGCATCCCGCATTGATGAGAAGACATGCTGTGTATCCAAGGGAATAGCAGTAGTCTGCATCGAAGTTTGATGGGAATGCGGCACGTCCCTCATAGCCGAAGAAGTGGTGGAGGTAGTTGAACTTGCCGTTGTACTTTCCTTCCTGCTTCAGCTCCTGCAGCCTGTTCGCGACGATCTTCGAGAGAAGCTTCTCAGTCTCGATCTTCGATACCTGGACATTGCCATGAGGATCCCTGTCCATCAGCAGCTGCTCCTGTATATCCAGAGGAAGCATGTTGAATACCTTCATTGATTCAACTGTGAGTGATGCTGTGAGGAAGCCAAGCCTTTCATCCCATGAAGGAAGCATCGCAAAGCGCTCACCGGATCTGGCAAGGGTCTCGTTTATCTCCTCTATCAGCTTCTTGACCTCAGGCACGAACTCGATAAGGCCTTCAGGGATTATGACAATGCCGAAGTTGAAGCCCTGGGCAGCTCTTTTCACAACGCTGTCAGCAATAGTGTCTGCAATCGTGGTGAGATTTGTCGCGTTCTTCTCTATCTCTTCTGAGATCAGGCAGATATTAGGATGTGTCTGAAGTGCGCATTCGAGGGCTATGTGCGATGCTGAGCGCCCCATCAGCTTTATGAAGTGCCAGTACTTCTTAGCGCTGTTCGCATCCCTCATTATGTTCCCGATAAGCTCAGAGTATGTCTTCGTAGCTGTATCGAAGCCGAAAGAGGTCTCTATGTCATCATTCTTGAGGTCTCCGTCTATTGTCTTAGGACAGCCTATGACCTGGCACGGGATCTCATGTTCGGCAAAATACTCGGCAAGGACTGCTGCATTGGTGTTTGAGTCATCTCCACCGATTATCACGATGGCTGTCATGCCATGCTTCTTTGCCACTTCTCCCACAACCATGAACTGCTCTTCAGTCTCAAGCTTCGTGCGTCCGGATCCTATCATATCGAATCCGCCGGTATTCCTGTACTTGGAGATCGTATCTGCCGTAAGCGTTATGTAGTTATCCTCAAGAAGTCCGCTTGGGCCGCCCTTGAAGCCGAGCAGTATGCTGTCAGGATCTGTTTCCTGCAGTGCGTCGTAGAGCCCTGCGATCACATTATGCCCTCCAGGAGCCTGACCGCCTGAAAGTATCACGCCGACTACCTGCTTCTGGGCCTTCAGCTTCTTTCCCTTTGTCCCGAAGTAAAGTTCCTTCTGCCCGAATGTCTTCGGAAACAGCTCCTTGATCTTCTCCTCATCTGATGCTGATTCCGTTGCCTTTCCTTCCGTGACGCCTATGTTCTTTATGCCCGCCCTGAGCATCTTCGGCACCTTCGGCTGATATGCGTATCTTAACGACTGAAGCGTTGAGTATTCCATCGAAACCTCCACTGCATATTCTAAATCACTGAGTTGACTATTTCTACATGAATTGGATCAGTTATCTGAGTTTCAGATGAAAAAGCAGCTGCGATGAATATTGGATCAAGCTGCCGCGCAAGTTCCAGGCAAGGGCTATTCATCACTATGCTGAACTCTGCTACCATCATGGTATGGCGAGGATATACGTAGATGCAGATTCGATGACAGAGCGCCATCGTGCGATAATCCTCCGGCGCGCAGTCGGAAAGGATCATTCCCTTTACTTTGTCGCTGACCGGAGGCTCCCTGATGTGGACAAGGCAATAGCTGAGGATAAGAGGGAGAGAAGGAGCCGGGTGCGTGAGACAGCTACGAGGGAAGAGGCAAGGCGCATCGGATCTGAGATACATATGATAGTGGTCGGCAAGGGGCAGGACAGCGCCGATGATGAGATCGTTAGGATCGCTGAGCCTGGATCTCTTGCCATCACCCATGACATCCCGCTCTCAAAGCGCCTGATAGACAAAGGCCTCATAGTCATAGATGACAGGGGAGGCCGCCTTGACAGGAGCAATATAGATGCAAGGCTCTCTGAGCGGCGCAACAACATGATATTCAGGGAGATGGGGCTGTTCGAAGGCAGGCAGAGGCGTTTTGATGACAGGACAATACAGGCCTTCGCTGCAGCTTTCGACAAGGCGCTTTCCGAACTGCTGTGAGAAGTTGGCCGGAAATGCGGCCAGCTGCGTATATATTGTATGTACATTCTGCTTAGAGATGAAGAGGAAGCCATCCGCAGCGGCATGGAGATGCGTGGCTATCCTGTGATGACAATGCCAGATGATGTCTATGTCGGCTCGCCGGTTGCTGTCGTGCTTCTCAACCCGATGCTTGATGAGATACGCTCAGAGTTCGAGGCGATAAGGCTCTGCGGCTCCGCAACCCGCGTCCTCGTGATAACTGATTCAAGGCATGGGTATCTTATCAGCAAGTTATTTCCGGAGGTCTACGTCATATGTGGAGATGATGGCGCTCTCTGTTCATCGATAGAGAAAGCCATCATCGGAAAGGCCAGGGAGCCAGGGGCCATGCCACGCCTGACAGCATCCGAGAGGCACCTTCTGCATGAGATTGGATATGGCATGTCTAACAAGGAGCTTGCGGCCAGGATGAACAGGAGCGAGCGTACGATACGGAGGATCAAGGAGTCCCTTCTCATGAAGACCGGCCTTGTATCCTCCGAACAGCTGCTCCTATATGCCCTTTACAGGATCAATAGTCGCAGTTCTTCACGTATCTAGGATAAGGGATCACGTCCCTTATGTTCGCAACGCCTGTGACGTACTGGACGGCTCTCTCGAATCCAAGCCCGAACCCTGCATGAGGCACAGAGCCGTAGCGGCGGAGATCAAGATACCACCAGTAGGCCTCTGGATCGAGTCCCAGCTCCTTCATCCTATCGACAAGGACGTCGTATCTGTACTCCCTTTCAGAGCCTCCGATGATCTCGCCGAGACGAGGAGCAAGCACGTCCATTGCCCTGACAGTCCGCCCGTCATCATTCATCTTCATGTAGAATGCCTTTATCTCCTTAGGATAGTCGGTAACGATGACAGGACGCTTTGCGATCTTCTCGGTCAGATACCTCTCATGCTCGCTCTGGATCTCAACGCCCCAGCTTACCGGGAATTCGAACTCATCATTGTGCTTTTCGAGGATCTTCACAGCCTCGGTGTACGTCATATGCTCAAACGGGCTGTTTATTACATGCTCAAGAGTCTCCACCACGCCATCAAGCACGAATTTCGAGAAGAACTCCATATCCTCTGCGTTCTTGTCAAGAACACGCTGGAATACGTACTTGAGGAACTTCTCAGCAAGGTCCATATCGCCTTCAAGCGTGCAGAACGCCATCTCAGGCTCTATCATCCAGAACTCTGCGAGGTGCCGTGCTGTGTTTGAGTTCTCTGCACGGAATGTCGGCCCGAACGTGTAGATGTCCTTCATCGCGAGGGCATATGTCTCACCCTCGAGCTGGCCAGAGACTGTGAGGTTCGCCATCTTCCCGAAGAAATCCTTCGTGTAGTCGACTTCACCGTCCTCTCTCTTTGGGACATCCTTGAGGTCAAGGGTGGTCACCTGGAACTGGGCTCCTGCTCCCTCGCAGTCTGATGCGGAAATGAGCGGAGTGTTGACATATATGAACCCATTCTCCTGGAAGAACGAATGGACAGCATAGGCCATAGTGTTCCTTACCCTCGTGACAGCTCCGAAAAGATTGGTGCGTGGCCTGAGGTAAGCCTTCTCCCTAAGGAACTCTACTGTATGCCTCTTTTTCTGCAGTGGATAGTCCTGAGGACATGGTCCCACGACCTCAAGCGTCTCTGCCTGCATCTCGACACTCTGCGCGCCTCCCTGGGACTCCACGATCTTCCCTGTCACTATGACAGATGCCCCTGTCGTGACAGCCTCAAGCGCGCTGTCGCTGAACAGCGATCTGTCGAGAACGGCCTGCAGCCCTTTCAGGGATGAGCCATCATTGATCTCGATGAATGAGACATTCTTGCTGTCCCGCCTTGTCCTGACCCAGCCTTCAGCCTTGATACATTCATCAGAGGGGCTGAGCGTAAGTATTTCCTTGATTCTTCTTTCCATCATTGCCTCCGAGGGACTGTGGGATTATCTCACTAGGGGCGGTATGGGGTCAAGCTTGCCCCGTGGTAAGAATTAACTACATGCCGTATTGTTTACACCACAGTGCATCAGATTGTAGAATCTTCCTATGCTTGAAGTGATCGGTACGGTAAAGTCAAAAGATACCCAGAAAGCCATAAGATACCTGAAGGAAAGGCGTATTTCCTTCCAGTTCGTGGATATAGCAAAAAATGAACTGGGTGAGAAGGTATGGAGAAGCATCTTCTCGTCCTCACAGGATGCTGAGCTTCTCATAGACAAGGCCTCAAAGGCGTTCAGGGATGGTGGATATGAATGGATGGATTATGATCCGAAGGAGCTTCTCGTCTCCCATCCAGAGCTTCTTGTGCTTCCTGTCATAAGGCAGAGGGAGAAGGCGTTCGCTGGATGGGACGAACAGCGCATGGAGGCCATGCTATGATCCATTACGTGGTGCTCACGACAGGCAGCTGCGGCAACTGCTACATCTTCACGGACGGCAATGACACGATAGCCGTGGATATCGGAGTGACATTCTCCAAGTTCAGGAAGGGGCTCGATGGCCATGGCATTCCCCTTGATTCAGTAAGGGCTGTCTTCCTCACGCATCTCCATCCTGACCACTCGAAGGGAGCAGGCGTGTTCCAGCGGTCGCTTGGGCTTCCTGTCTATATGTCCTCAGATGCCAGGGCCGGGAACGAGGCTGTAATAGAGCGGCAGCGCTTCGAGAAGCCTCTGATCTCGACTTACGATTTCGGGGAGACCATAGATGTCGGAGCCTTCTCGGTATATCCGTTCAGGAGCTACCATGACAGCGTCGGGTCTGCCGGCTATCTTATAAAAGCACATGGCAGGAGCTTCTTCATCCTGACCGATACAGGTGTCGTGCCTGAAGGTGTGGAGGATCTTGCCCTTTGTTCGGATGTTGAGTTCATAGAGGCGAACTATGATGATGGCATGCTTGAGGCCGGTCACTATACCGCAGCTCTCAAGAGAAGGATAAGAGGAGAGTACGGGCACCTTTCGAATAGTGCTGCCGTAGGATTCGCGTCTCGCACGGCAAGAAGGGGTGACAGCGTTTATTTCGTGCATCTCAGCCGTAACAACAATACCCCTGAGCTCGTAAGGAGCGAGATCGCCAGGACTATCCCTTCCGGAATCTTCTGCAAAGTATGTGAAAGAGGGGAGACTTTTGAAGGATTTTCAGATGATGAAGAGAAATGGTGGAAAGAAGAAAAAGGAGAAGCCTCTGAGGCTGAAGGACTGCAGGAGAGAAAAGCGCGCTGATGGCCTTGTCATGAAGACTGTCAAGGGATACACATTCCCTGATTTCATCGAGGCGATAGCGTCAAGGTACGGCAGGCGTACATGCTACCGCGTGTTCCGTCAGGGTGATGAGTATGACATGACTTATATGCAGCTGAAGTGGTTCTCCAACGCAGTCTCGTCATATCTTCTATCGATTGGCATATGCAAGGGAGATCGCATAGCGATACTGGGGGAAAGCTCTCCTACATGGATGGTCATGTATCTCGGCATAGTCTCAATAGGCGCCGTGGCGGTCCCGATCCTTCCTGATTTCCCGGAGCGCGACGTGCTTTCAATCCTGAAGGAAAGCGGTGCTGTTGGAGTCGCTGTCAATATAAAGCACCATCAGAAGACAACGGGCGTCGAGGGGCTTCACATGTTCCGTCTTGATGACCTTGTCCATGTGCCATCTGCATCACAGGGCTTTGCTGAGGCGCCAGGCTATGCTATGCGTACATACAAGATAGACAGGAAGGCCCTTGATTCCATGAAGCCATCCGAGGATGATACTGCATCCATCATCTTCACATCGGGAACGACCGGTGCGAGCAAGGGCGTGGTCCTTTCGCATATGAACATACTGCGGACTGCAGATCTCGCGACAGATGTCTATGTCAAGCTCAAGCCAGGGATGAAGGTCCTCTCCATTCTCCCGATGAGCCATGTATATGAGTTCACGATAGGCCAGGTCCTTACTATGATGGCAGGCCTTGAGATAACATTCCTCGGCAAGCAGCCGGCTGTGTCAGTGCTCATGCCCGCGCTCTCTGAGGTGAGGCCTCATGTCATGCTTACGGTGCCTCTTCTCATGGAGAAGGTATACAAGGCTGCCGTGCTTCCTGTCATACGTGACAATGAGAAGATAAAGAAGCTCCTCCGGAACCCTCTGGTCGCGCCGTTTGTATACATGACTATAGGAAAGAGGCTAAAGAAGACCTTCGGGCACAGGCTTGTCTTCTTCGGCATCGGCGGAGCCCCTCTTGACGGGGATGTCGAGAGATTCCTGCACAAGGCTCATTTCCCATACGCGCTCGGCTATGGCCTGACGGAGACCAGCCCTCTTGTCGCAGGCTGCGGCTCTGCACACAGGCGTCAGCATCCAGGATTTGTCGGAGAGATAGTGACTGATGACAAAGTGATCCTTCTCGATAAGAATGATGAGGGCGTCGGGGAGATAGCGGTGCGAGGGCCTAATGTGATGAAGGGCTATTACTGCCGTCCTGACCTCAACAGCGAGGCGTTCACATCCGATGGTTATTTCCGCACAGGCGATCTAGGCTTCATAGACAGGCATAACAGGCTCTCTATCCGCGGCCGCGTGAAGACCATGATCCTCGGCCCGGGCGGCGAGAATATCTATCCGGAGATGATCGAGACCCTGATAAACAACCAGGATTTCGTGCAGGAATCGCTTGTCGTGCCTGAGAACGGAGGCCTTGTAGCGCTCATCAAGCTTGATATCGACACAATGGCAGAGAAGATGAGTCTTTCCATAAAGGAAGCCAAGGAAGAGGGTCAGAGATATATAAAGAAAATAAGGAATGATGTAAACTCTCAGCTGTCCGCTTTCTCGAAGATTTCAGATGTGCAGCTTCAGGATGAGCCTTTTGACAGGACTCCTACGCAGAAGATCAAGAGATTTCTTTATCCTAAGAAGAAAGGCGGCCAAGGAGATGACAAATGATAGATAGATCGACCCAGGATGTCAGGATTGCGGAGATAGAGAGGCTGAAGACCCCTGCCGAGCTTGCATCGCTATGTCCCATCCCAGAGGAGAGCGTTGCAAGGATAAGGGAATACAGAAAGGCTGTTAACGCTATAATAAAAGGCGAGGACTCAAGGCTTCTTGCGATCATAGGCCCATGTTCGATCCATGATCCGAAGGCGGCGATAGAGTATGCACATAAGCTCAAAGGCCTGGCCTGCAGTGTCTCTGACATATTCCTTGTCGTCATGAGGACATACTTCGAGAAGCCTCGCACATCGCTTGGATGGAAGGGGCTTATCATCGATCCTGATATGGATGAGTCATGCAATATCGAGAAGGGGCTCATGATCGCACGCAATCTTCTCATAGAGATCAATGGAATAGGGCTCCCTGTAGGATGCGAGGTCCTCGATCCGATCGTGCCGCAGTACACCGATGAGCTGATGAGCTGGTCATCCATAGGTGCAAGGACCACTGAGAGCCAGACACACAGATCGCTTGCATCGGGCCTCTCTGTCGCAGTCGGCTTCAAGAACAGCACATCCGGTGACATGACAGCTGCCGTCAATGCCATGAAGAGCGCTTCCAGGCCTGCATCGTTCATCGGTGTCGAACGGAACGGGCAGCTTGCGGTCTTCCGCTCTGCCGGCAATGATTGCTGCCATCTCATACTCCGCGGCGGTGACAATGGCCCGAATTACTATGAGGATGATGTCGAGGAGGCCAAGGCAATGATGGAGTCCCTTTCCCTGCAGCCTCGCATAGTTATCGACTGCTCGCACCAGAACAGCCGTAAGGACTGGAAGCGGCAGAAGAGGGTTCTCCGCTCTGTCGTTGACCAGGTACGCTGGGGAGAGAAGGCCATACGCGGCTTCATGCTTGAATCGAATCTTGTTGAAGGTTCCCAGAAGATAGGGGATAATCCTGCAGATCTTGCGTATGGGGTCTCCGTGACAGACGGGTGCATAGGCTGGGATGAGACGGAGAGGATAGTCACTCATGCTGCGGAAATGATCAGGGATGCCAGGCAGCATGGCGGAAAGGAGGAAATCCTGTGAAGGTTCTTGTATTCCTTGCAGAAGGCTTTGAGGAGGCTGAGGCCCTTTGCCCGGTCGATGTATTGAGGAGAGCCGGGATCGATGTGGTTCTGGCAGGTGTCCATGCCATTGATGTCACATCATCCCATGGCGTGACTGTCCATGCAGATACGACAGTTGCAGAGCTTGATCGCAATGAGATGTGGGATGCCGTGTTCTGTCCAGGCGGAATGCCGGGAGCTGTTAATCTTTCACAGTCCTGGGAGGTCAATGAGATACTCGTAAGATGTGCCCAGAACTCGATAGTGGCGGCTATATGCGCATCCCCGGCCGCCGTTCTTGCCCCTCTTGGGCTTCTGGACGGCAAGGAGGCTACGTGCTTTCCTGGCTGCGAGTCATATGCGCCTACAGTCCCTTTCAATGGGCGCGGCATCGTCCAGGATGGGAATATACTGACTGGAAAGAGCGCTGGATGGGCTTTCGACCTTGGCCTGAAGCTTGTGGAGATGCTGAAGGGAAAGGCTGAGGCCGATAAGGTAAAGGCTTCGATATACTATAAAGAGGCATGAGAATGGGGCTGGTCGCCAGCCCCTTAGCATCATTTCTTCAGAAGGTCCCTTATTTCTGTAAGAAGCACGATGTCCTGCGGCGGCGCTGCAGGTGCGGCTTTCGCGCTCTCTTCCTTCTTCGCGGTCGCTTCCCTCATCTTGTTGATTCCCTTGACAATGCAGAATACGGCGAATGCTATTATGACGAAGCTTATGATCTTGTTTATGAAAAGGCCATAGCGTATTGCAACTGCCTCTGTAGTCTCTGTCGCAGGCTTCAGGATTATCTGGAGGTCCTGGAAGTCGATACCGCCTGTAAGCAGCCCTACGATAGGCATTATTATGTCATTTACAAGTGAGTTCACGATTGCCGTGAAAGCGGAACCTACGACAAGGCCTACTGCCATGTCAAGGACATTTCCCCTTGCGATGAATTTGCGGAACTCTGCAAAGAATCCTGTTTCCTTCATTTCGTTTTCCTTGATATATTGAATTTTGCACTATTAAACATTTATGATTCTCAGATGTCAACAAGGAGTCAATGAAATGTATTTCCCTGAAGGTTATAAGCCGATCCTTGGCCCTCATGAGACAGAGAAGGCAATCAAGGATGCAAAGGACACATTCGAACGTGAGCTATCGGGAGCGCTTAGGCTTTCACGCGTGACATCGCCTCTTTTCGTCCCGTCATCATCGGGCATAAACGATGATCTTAACGGTGTCGAGAACCCTGTCCGCTTCTCGGTCAAGAACCTGGACGGCAAGCATATGGAGATCATCCAGTCCCTTGCGAAATGGAAGAGGATGGCTCTTGCTGATTACAGGATAGAGCATGGCAGAGGTATCTATACTGATATGAATGCACTCCGTCCGGATGATGACATAGATGCCATACATTCGATCTATGTGGATCAGTGGGACTGGGAGAAGGTGATAAGCAAGGAAGAAAGGAATATCGAATATCTCAAGAGCACTGTAAGGACTATATTCAGCGCGATAAAGCGTACTGCATTCCTGCTCTCTGAGGATTTCCCGTCTATCCATGACACCCTTCCTGAGGATATCACATTTGTGTATTCAGAAGATGCCGCAGAGGAGTTCCCGTCACTCACGCCGCAGCAGAGGGAGAGAGAGCTTGCGAAGCGTTATGGTGCAGTCTTCCTCATCGGTATCGGTTATGGCAATCCTCCGCATTCCGGAAGGGCTCCTGACTATGATGACTGGTCAACTCCTACAGGGGCCGGGCATCATGGCCTCAATGGCGATATAATCGTATGGGATACCGTACGTTCAGATTCGCTCGAGCTCTCCAGCATGGGCATAAGGGTGGACTCTGAAGCTCTCCTGAGACAGCTTGATATCAGAGGATGCAGGGAGAGGGCTGATCTTTACTGGCACAAGCGTCTTCTTGCCGGCGAGTACCCTGAGACAATCGGAGGAGGCATAGGCCAGTCAAGGCTCTGCATGTTCCTTCTCCATAAGGCGCATGTAGGTGAGGTGCAGGCTTCTGTATGGCCTGATGCCGCCAGAAGCGAGGCGAAAGCCCATGGCGCGATGCTGCTTTAGATAATTGCATACCTGTGGCTCATGGTCCATGAGCCACTTTCTTCATGCCCTTGCAATCTTGTTGCGCAGGATGCCAAGCCCCTCGATCTCTATCTCAACAACATCGCCTGTGTTCATCCCGGAGATTCCGCCAGGGGTTCCTGTTGATATCACATCGCCAGGAAGAAGCGTCATGACACGCGATAAGTAAGAGACAAGATAGGGCACTGGAAAGATCAGGTTCGAGGTATTCGACTTCTGCTTGGTCTCTCCGTTCACACGGCTTGTGATCATCAAGGAGCTTCCATCCACTTCATCTGATATATAAGGCCCGAGCGGAAGGAATGTGTCAAAACCTTTTGCTATGGTCCACTGTCCGTTCTTTGGCTGCAGATCCCTTGCCGTTACATCGTTCGCAATCGTATAGCCAAGGATATAATCAGCAGCATCTTCCTCAGATACATTCCTGCATTCCTTGCCTATGACGACAGCAAGCTCAGCCTCATAGTCAAGCCTGTGGCACATCTCTGGATAGATTATGTCATCGCCAGGTCCTGCAAGTGCTGTCGAAGGCTTCATGAATACAACGGGGGTCTCCGGGATCGGAAGCCCGAACTCAACAGCATGATCCCTGTAATTCAGGCCGATGCAGAGAGCCTTCGAATAGAGCACAGGAGGAAGGATCCTCACTTTCCCTGTCTCATATGATTTCCCGGTCACGTTGAACGTATCGAACGGCGAACCATCCAGCACGTATATCATCTCACCTTCAAGTGAGCCATACAGCACTTTATCATCTGCGGCAAATCTGACGTACTTCATTTTTTCCCTCTTGATATTGTGTACAACTTTTCAGAATTGACAACAACGCCCATTTCATTAAAAACTCAGACATGGCAATTGCAATAGCGCTTATCATAATCATGCTCTTCTCTCTTGCGGCAATTTACTTTGTCGGCATGTTCTTCATGTCGATCGCGATCATCAGGAAGGAAAACGACCATGGTGATTTCGTACCTGAAGAGGAAAAGGCAAAGAAAGAGGCCGATAAAGACAGGACAATGAAGAACAAAGAACAGCTTGATCGCATGGCCGAGGAGTTTCTTTGCAGTTCGGAGGCTTCCAATCCTGAGCTGGTTGCGCCAGATGGGATAAAGCTCTCTGCATCATTCTTCCCTGGCAGCAGCGACAAGGCTGTGATATTGGTGCATGGCTATACAGGATCCAGGAAGGAAATGATGAGCAAGGCGGCTGTCTTTCATTC
>CASFMA010000033.1 GCA_949295675.1 uncultured Spirochaetales bacterium
GAAGCAGGGCGGCTTATCTTATGACTGCTATTACAAGCCCTATGATCGCGATGACGACCATAAGGATTTCATAATCACTCACTAGACATCACCTCCACGAGTTCTTCAGGAGAATCGAGAGGCAACGCCTCCCGATATCCGATATTCCGTTTCGAGAGGCTACCGTCCACCGCTATGGCAGTGCCACGGCCATGATATAATGATGCAAAGGGAAGCATCAAGGGCTGATAACATCCACCTGTTACCTATGCGTTACCGATTGAAAGACCAGCGTTACCTATGTGTTACCAATCCATCGAGGAAACCTTCAAATGTAAGGATTGCCAAACTATGCACGGGCTATATGTAATACGGAAAAAACGGCATTACTTCGTAAACTCTCCAAAACAAAAAACGCCGCCTGGGAGCGCTTCTCGCCTGCAGCACAGCCTATTGTGCAGCTCTCCGGTTTTCATCATTTACAGCACATAACGTATTATTCATGATTCATTAACAGACTAAAGATAGCCCAATAGAGAATGCTGTCATACAATCTTCATCATGGAGGGATCTTATGAAAAGAGGAATATCATTGGCAGCAATAGCTATCTTCGCTATGCTCACCGCCGCATCAGCGGCAGCAAGCGGGCTTGATCTTGCTGCTCGTTATGAATCAGGAATATTCAATGTAGATGGCGGTGTCATGGAAATCGTGGACTATGCGCCTGCACAGAGGAAAGCATATTCAGTGAATGGCACGACAGGCACACTTGCCATCATATCATATGATGGGACAAGCGAGCTTAAGGCTGTGGACTTCGACGTAAGAAGCGCTATGGAGAAAGCAGATCCATCGTTCTCATACGGGGACATGACATCAGTCGCGGTCTCGCCAGACTCATCACGGCTTGCTGTCGCGCTCCAGGCCGAAGCATACAATGAAAGAGGAAGAGCTGCGGTATTCGCGATAAACGATGACGGAAGCCTTTCTCTCAGGGTGATAGCCGTCACAGGGGTGCAGCCTGATATGATCGTATTCGCAGATGACAATACGATACTCACAGCGGATGAGGGAGAGCCCAGGATGGGATACACCGCAGAGGATCCTAAAGGCTCCGTAACGATAATCGACCTCTCTGTACCATCATCGACCATAATCACATTCGACAGGTTCAACTGGGACAGAAGCGGCCTTGTCAGCAATGGAGTTGTCATAAAGAAAGGATCGATGCCATCTACGGACTTCGAGCCTGAGTATATCGCCGTAAGCGGGGACAATGCTTATGTCACCCTTCAGGAGAACAACGCCATCGCCATCCTTGATATCCCGGCACGCCGTTTCATATCCGTGCAGAGCGCAGGATTCGAGGACTATGGCAAGACACCTGTTGATATCAACAAGGAAGACGGTGAATACTCTCCGTCTCTCTACGAGAATCTGGCAGGGATAAGGATGCCTGACGGGATCGCGGCATTCACTGCAGGCGGCGAGACTTTCCTCATCACGGCAAATGAAGGCGATTCCCGTGAATGGGGAGATTACCTGAACGAGGTCGAGATTGACTTCGGTGATGGCGGATCATCACCTAGAGGCAACATAACCGCCGATGATGGACTGAGCGGCAAGGTGGTATTCTTCGATGCTGACGGCTATGATGGCCTTGATGCAGATAAGGACTACATCTTCGGAGGCAGGAGCGCCGTGCTTTACAAGGTCGAAGGAGAGACAATAACGGAAATCGCGTCATCCGGCGACAACTTCGAGAGCATAACCGCATCAGATATCCCTGAATACTTCAATGTCTCTAATGACAATGCGGTCATCGATGACAGATCGGGGAAGAAAGGTCCTGAGCCTGAAAGCGTTGCCGTGGGGACGGCCAATGGACGCACGCTTGCATTCGTCGCGCTTGAGAGGACAGGAGGCATAATGGAGTACGATGTGACAGATCCATATGCACCGGCTTTCCTGTCATATGTAAACACAAGGGATTTCTCGACGATAGCCGAGGGATCTGAAGTATATGAGGATGGAGAGCTTGACAAATGGGTGACAGGAGGCGACGTCGCACCTGAAGGCCTTGCATTCGTAAATGCAGAAGATAATCCATATGGAGTTCCTCTCCTGCTTGTCGCATCAGAGGTATCTGGGACAGTGGCTGCATTCATAGTCGAATAACAAGAAGGAAGGTGCTTGCCATAGCTGACGGCAAGCACCTTGCTCATCATGGCCACAGGCTCAGAGCTTATCGGAGAGAGTTGCCACCATTACGGCTTTGATCGTGTGCATCCTGTTCTCGGCTTCATCGAAGACGACAGATGCCTTGCTCCTGAAAACCTCGTCCGTGACTTCCATCTCATCAAGTCCGAACTTCTCCTTCACCATCTTCGCCGTAGTCGTGTTCAGATCATGGAACGACGGAAGGCAATGCTCGAATATCGTATGCTTCCCTGTGGACTCCAGAAGCTCCATGGTCACCTGATAAGGCTTGAGCAGCTTGATCCGT
>CASFMA010000034.1 GCA_949295675.1 uncultured Spirochaetales bacterium
CTTTGCTTTCAGGCCTGGGTTCTTTGCCGTTGCCCGGGCAATAGCATCATCAACCTGTCCGAGAATAACGCTCTCATCCTCTCCTACGAGCGTACGCCTGTCGAATGTGGCACGGCAGAGCGCAGGAACGACAGATGCGCCTGGATACGGGAAGCTCTTTATATCGGTAAGCTCAAGAATACCCTTTCCAAGGATCGGGTGCTCATTCGGAACTATCTTCCTGATCTCCTCGATTACGGCAAGCATGTCATAGACAGCATTCCTGCCCTTTTCCGGATTGGATGAATGGCAGCTTATTCCCTCGGTCTCAACTACGACCTCAGCCCTCCCGCGCTGTCCAATCTTGACCGTAGTGGATGTTGCTTCGCCTATTATGACGAAATCCGGGTTCGCAAGCTTTGAGATGACTCTTGAGGAAACACCTTCAAAGCACTCTTCATGAACGGTGCATGATACGAAGATATCACCAGCGAAATCGTGATCGGTCTCCTCCGCAGACCTTGCAGCGGCAACAATCATCGCAGTGTCACTCCCCTTCATATCGGAAGCACCGCGTCCATATATCCTGCCTTCGATGATATCTCCAGAGAAAGGATCATGCGTCCACATTTCCCTGTCAATCACATCAACAGTATCGATATGGCCATCCATAAGAATCCTGGGACCTTTCCGCTTTCCATGGATGCAGCCGAGAACACTGCCGTATTCCACTATCTCAGCAGAATCGAAGCCGAACGCAAGCATCTTTGCCTGAAGCATCCTTGCTATAGCATCCTCATGGCCTGACATGCTCGGTATGCGTAATGCTTCCTGACAGAAGGAAACCAGATCCTTGTCGCTGATCATCATTTACCTCGTTATCTTGTCATAAGACCGCAGAGCCGGGCATATATCCCGACAGCATTCACAAGATCATCGACAGAGCAGAACTCATCGCGGGAATGTGCCTGTGCCAGATCTCCCGGTCCACAGACAATGGTCGGAAGATTGAATACGCCAGCTGTCGTAACCCCATTCGTAGAGCATCCCATCTTGAAGAGCTCAGCATCCTTGTCCAGCACCTCCTTATAAGCTTCTGACGCATTTCTGACAAGTTCATGTTCCGGTGATATCTCCCAGGCAGGGAGGAAGGAATGAAAGACGAACGGATTGTTCTTCCAGCTTACGCCGGGGATATCGCAGAAAGCCCATGATACACCATCAAAGCCCTCTACAAGCTTATCCATTTCCTTACCTATTATCTCCTCGCTCTCTCCCAGCGCAAGGCGCCTATCAAGGATGATGGTAGCATCCTGCGGGACAGAGTTGTTCGATGCTGTCGTGCAGTAGATATTCGTCAAAGCGACAGAGCCATGCTCGCCTGTGCGTCTGGAGAGCTCTTCCGCAAGCTTTTCGACGCAATCAATGACAGGGCGGAGCATATATACAGGATTCTTCCCGAGCTCTGGTGTGCTTGCATGGCAGCCCCTGCCCTCAGCCTTCACCTCGATAAGAGCGCGTCCGCGATGCCCTGTTGCGATACGGAGGCTTGTAGGCTCACAGATAACAACACCGGATGGCCTGAGACCTGTCTTATTCAGAAGATATTTGACAGCATCGCCATCATAGTCCTCCTCCATCGAGGATGCCGAGACATAGATAGCTCCATCACCGAGGAGGCCTGCCTTCTTGGCTGCGAACGCCCCGAATACGGACGCAACCAGTCCGCACTTCATATCGGAAGCGCCGCG